>PNLN01000123.1 GCA_013823055.1 Cyanobacteria bacterium DS2.3.42 | reverse complement strand
GAACTTGGGCTCGAACACCCATCCGTCTTTGCTAAAGGGCTCTTCCGCCACGCTGGCGAGCATCGGTGCAATTGGCTCTTGCTTCCGGCTTGCCCGCTTTCGTCCCGTCCGCTCCGGTGCCGGTGAGGCAGAAGCCTTTTTACCGGTACTGCGTGGCTTACTCGGTTTTTTCAACATCTTTTTTGCCTTGAGTTTGGAATCAGCTATTGCCCACTCACTAGCTGCCGGTGAGACGCCCCTGCGGCCAACTAGTTCCATTAGAGATTTATATCGAAAAGGAACTCCGCAAGCCGCTCCTCGTCCACCAGAAGAGTTTTCAGGAGAATTAGCCATGCCACGAGCAATGTGGAGCGGGGTCATAGGTTTCGGGATGGTGAGCATCCCAATCAAACTATATGCCGCGACAGAGAATCGAAACGTGTCATTCCACCAGCTTCATGCCGTCTGCCAGACGCGCATAAAAGAAGTACGCTGGTGCCCCAGCTGCGACAAAGAAGTACCGTGGGAAGAGGTTCAGAAGGGCTTCGAATATTCCAAAGGCGATTATGTAATGCTCGAAGACGAAGACCTCAAAAAGCTTCCAATTCCGAGCAAAGACTCCATCGACGTGTCTTCCTTTTGCACTGTTGCTGAAGTCGATCCTATTTACTTTGAAAAACACTATTACCTCGAACCTGAGAAAAACGGCAAGCGGCCGTTCGATTTATTCGTCAAAGCATTGGTTGATAAAGAGATGTTGGGTATCGCCAGCATTACACTGCGCACGAAAGAACGGCTGTGCGTGCTCCGTCCGGTGGGTGCACATCTGGTTATGTCGACTCTTCTATATCCGGATGAATTGCGCATCGATCCCTCAGAAGAACTGCCCGAGCAAAAGGTGACGAAGCAGGAATTGGATATGGCGACTAATCTTATCGATTTACTCACTGAAGATTTCGAACCTACGCAATATGAGGATCGCTATCGCGCCGCACTAATGGAAATGATTGAGGCAAAACTGGAAGGTCAGCCAGTTAAGCAAGCGAAGCATAAAACCGCGCAGGGTGACGTTGTAGACCTTCTTGAAGCATTAAAAAATAGCGTCAGCAGCGTGAAATCGAGCGGCAAACGCGCAGCTGAAAAGAGTGCAGATGATGAGAAAGAAAACGTGGTGCAGATTAAACGTGGAGCCAAGAAAACTACCCCAGGCAAAGCTGCGCCAAAATCTGCCGCCAGAGCGCAGAAAGCGTCGGGTATCGGGCGAATAGCGAAATCAAGGACCAAAGCGGCTGCAACAAAGAAAACAGCGAAAACGAGCACCAAAGCGAAATCTAAGAAACGTTCGGCTTGATACAAAACCGAAGACATTCGCTGGGAACTTATTACCAAAGTTGGTGTCTTCTAAGAAACCTACGGAGTGGTGAAATGCATATGATCATCCGGAAGATAGCATTAGCGGTCGCATCGGCCATGGTTCTGTCTCTCGCTACCGAAATCATCAAAATGCTGGAGCGTAAGCTTGGCAATAAAGACGAAGGTAAGAAGGCGAATCTCGCTAAAGCGAGCTAAACGGCGGTCCGTGAACTTAACCGGACAACCAGGCCGCAGAGGTCAGGGTAACCCCTGGACCTCTGCGTTCGTTTGTGGCATTTGCCGGTTTTTTTTTGCATTGGCAGTCGTTTTAAGCATTTGCATCGCCTCTAGTGTGACGAGACGCCGCTTAGGCAAACCTCACATTTCACGCTGTGAAGGTTTAGCCGGTCTGGGGAACTTCTCAGCCATCACGCTGTCATCCCAACTTTGCAATTAATCAAAGAGTCTAAACAAGCTTGTCATAGGGGTTCGAAAATGAGCGATACCACGATAAAAAAAATAGATTCAGAATTTTCTCCAAAGGGAGAAATGGGGCAGAAATATTTAGCCTGTGGCAAAAATGTTTCCATGCGTCTCTGGGAAAAAGAACCACCTACCAACGGCAATGGCGTCGTCGAATCGAAACGTGGCTATGAAACAGTCGGCTATGTTCTGAGCGGAAAAGCAAAGCTTCACTGCGAAGGTCAAGTAATTATTCTGGAACCGGGCAATTCATGGGTAGTGCCTTCGCACGCCAATCATCACTATGAAATCTTGGAAGAGTTCAGCGCCGTTGAAGCAACTTCACCACCTGCTGAAGTTCATGGGCGTGATACGAACGTCGACGAAAAGGCGATGGGCGAAATCACCCTCAACTTCCAAGCCGGATCTTAGTTATAGAAGCTGATACTTAGGGTTTCGCAACGGGTTTCGCAACAGGCGCAACTGTTGGTGCAGGAGCTGTTGGTGAAACAGGCGCAGTGGTTGCCGGAGCATTCGTCGCCGGTGTGGCAGGCGCAGTGGTTGCCGGAGTATTCGTAGACGGTGCAACAGTCGCCGGAACCGGTGCCTGAGCCGGTGCCTGAGACTTGCGATCTTCGTCATCCAGATATTTCTTGATTCGCTCCGGTGCAATCATAGGCACATTCGTTTCAATCTTAGGATCGAGCGAAAGCGCCTTTGCTTTGAAAGCTGCCGCTTGTGCATCATTCTTCATCGCTTTGGCAATGAAGTAGCGAAGATAGAAGACTTGTGCGTCTTCTCCACCCATCTTCACCGCATCTTCGATCGATTTCTGGGCCTCTGGAATTCTATTCAACTCAATTGCCGCTCTAGCATGGAGCAAAAATGCTTCCTTCGTCGGGAATGATGAAACTGATCTCTCCATCAACTTATAAGCTTGTGGAATCAGAGTAGGTAAGCGACTACCCAAATAGGCAGCGGCAAGCGGCTCGACATACTGAGCGTTTCGTTGATCTTGGATAAACCCTTGTTGCAATTCGTTGATAGCCAGCACGTACTGTTTATCGTTCAACAAATGCATGCCCATCAAATAATGGAGCTGCGCACTCTCGCCCAAAACGACTCTCGCTTCATCGACAAGCGATTTCACTCGCGCATAATCACCTTGTCGCACCAGCGCGTCAGCAAGTTGCGCCTGACACTGAGCAACTGTGATTGATGACGCTCTATTGTCTTTAGCAAGCTTGAGAGCGGTTTCAAATTCTTTGAACGCTTCCAGGTTGTTATTTTGAGATTGTAGAATTCTGCCTAGCAGGAGATGAGCCAGAGGGGACTGCGGATCAAGCTTCAGGGCCTCATCCACTTCTTTCTGAGCCTCTGGTGTCTTCTTATCGAGAAGGGCGATAAAACCCAGCTTTGCGTGAGCACGCGCGCTCTGAGGATTGGTTTTCAAAATTTCGCGCCAAAGCTTTTCATCGCTAGACCACGCAAGAGCGCGCCAGTTGGAAAGCCCGCCAAAACCGATAAATAGAATGGCAACCGCTGCCGCAACTTGCTTGAAGTTGAGCAGCGACATCTTCGCAACACCCCAACCAAAAACAATTGCCAGTCCAGCGATAGAGATATAGAAGCGTGAGTCCGAAACGATCTCAGATTGTGGAGTGACAAAATCAGGCAGCAGTCCGATCAAAGTCAACACGAGGCCCAAAGCTACTTGCGGAATCGTACGATAGCGGTAAGCCAAATATGCAATTCCGCCGACAGCAACGACACCCAAAAGCGCCAACGGGTCAGTAAAACCTGAGGCAATTACAAGGGGCGGCTCGACTGAAAGTCCACCAGGGACAAGGAAACAACGCAGAAAGTATGTGACAAATGCCTTGAACTCTGAAGCAAGGTATTGGTCGAAGGGCAAAGTAGCAAGTCCAATCCCGTTATTCAACGTCGTTGGAATCCCCAATGTAATCAGATAAATGAATGCACCTGCAAGTATTCCTATAACAGCCAGATCGGGCCAGCGAAGTTGTGAAAACTCTTTCCATTGCATATCCGCTGGCTTTGCCAGTGCAGCGATACAGAGAAGCGCCAGGGGAATGGTTACTGAAGCCGGTCCAGACAATGCGGCCATCGCCACGCAAGCAAACATCGCTGCGTAAAGCAGAACCATTGTCACAGGACTGCGAGCTACGAATGCAGCAAAGAAAAGGAACATCGAGAGAAAGTAGTTCGTTCCGACCAAACCCATTTCGCGCGCCGGAATGTATGAGATGACTTCCGATACAAGCGGATGGCAAGCAAACAAACCTGCCGCCGCAAATGCGAAATGTTCGGGGCGAACATCAGTGCGATGCTCGAGCAACCAGTATCGTCCAAGCTGAAAAAGTAGAAAGAAGAGATAAACGGATGCCACTGCATGCAGTGACAAATTAACCATGTGAAACCAGACCATACTTACGGACTTCAGATCCATTGCCAGACTGACATTAGTCCATAACCCAGAAAGAGGCGTGGCCAGTCCGCTGGTTATAAGCCGAGACCAGAACACATCGCTGTCAGCGCCAATTTTCAGAGGAGTCAATATCAACTGATCGTTCAAAACAAATTGTCCGAACAAGCCCATGATGTGAGAAAAAATCGCCAGGACACAAATAATGGTGGCAGAGATCGAAACCGTCTTCCAATCGACCAGATTTTGAGGTAACCCGGCGGACTCAGCGGCCGCCCCTTTTGCTTTTGGAACGCTTGGAATTTGCGTGGGACGCGCATTCCACATGCGAAACATATTTTCGTTCTTGATCTCGCGTTTTGTTTCTTTGGCAGCGTCGGAAGCCGTTTCAGCAGCGGACTCACTAGCGCGCACAATCGGTTTTTCTTGCGATGTCTTTTGCTTCTTATTCTTTGCTTTACTCATTTTTACCAGTCCCATCGCCAAATCAAAATCGGGGTTTCAACTGAAAGTTACGAGAGAAATCTATCCAATCTCCTTCGCCATCCGCCCAAGCAAACGGCTGAAAAGCCGAGGCGAAGCAAATCCGGAGTCAAAAAACTGTGCCTTATCTTTGGGCAACTGGCTGACTTGTACTACTTCCTTATCGAGAAGGAAATAAGCTTCGTAAAAGTTGGCGATCTTGACCTCTGTTTCCTTTTTGGTCATCGCGTGCGCTTTTACATAAATCACGGCCGTCAAGAAATTGGCGACAATATTGTTGTATCCGGCAATCACTGAAAGCCCGCTCATTGATGGGCCGCAGAAACCTTTACTGAAGACTTTCATATAGAGGTATCGGCGGAGAAATTGATTGATCTCCGGTGACAAAGGCTCGACTTTGTACTTGCGCACAGCTGGTATGCTGACCACGCCGGTGTAAGGAAATTCGATCTTTCCGCCCATCACAGAACGTATGCCGGCTTTAAGTACTTTCGGCTCCATGAGCGGACTCTTGTTTGCAGCAGCCCAATTAGCGGCGTACTGTTTGCGCAAAAGAGGCCATTCAAAGCTGCGGAAACATTGAAGATTGAAAAGCATGTTTTCAAATGTTGTTGGCGGTTCTTGCTTGTACTTGTCGACGGTTTCCGGACTGACTGCAAGCTCAGATAATTGCGCCAGGCTCTCGCCTTTGTTCTTGATCTTCAGCGCTTCCAAAAGCAGCTCACCTGCCGCGATCAAAGTATCAAAAATATTTGCGTGCTCTTCAGACTTGATCAGTTCAATCAAACGAGAATCAATGTGCATGTACTCGTCCCAAGTGAGCGCCACTCCGGGCACAAGGTTGACGTCATATTTGACACCTTTTAAATTCTCGGCTGTGATTGTCGACGCTACATCGGAAACCTGCTGTGTGCTTCTTCCTTGAGCGCGTTCGTGATCGACGGTTTGTTGCCATATTTCAGACAGCATCTTGCGCTGATTGGTCAGCAATTCGCCAAGATTGCGCACCGACGCCATGCTGTTGGAGACAACACTGACAAAAATGCCTGAAGGTGTCGGAACGAACGTGTATGGAAAAAGTTTGCACATCTCGGGCTTCTGATCTTCACCTCTAGAGGCATGGATGAAGCAAAGATTGTCGAAGAGAAACGGGCATGTACCGTCAGGACGCGACTTTGTGAAGTAGGGATACATAGAATAACCGGCATCAAATTCCTTGCGCCGGTCGATGAAGAGCTCCTGTCCTTTGAGCTCTTCTTTGAGTTCACCCCAATTCACATCTTTGACGCGGTCATAGTCTTCGTCGGTCAAACCGACTGCCCAACCGGAACAGCACCGACCACAGCCCTGACAGTTATATCGAATATCCTCAGGAATGATGAGTGGCAATTGGTTGTCGCCGCTCTTATCTTCATCCTGAATTGTATTACCGTACGTCATAGCGCCACCACTAAAATTCCGCTTTTCCTGATTGAACCCATTCGCTAAAAGAAGGCGGCTCCTTCACAGGCAAGCCCTTTGAATTCTTCGATTCTGTGCGCGAAAAATACTCGGCAAGATGCCTGTTGTACGCCGCCATATCCACTTCTTCTGAGTTTACTTCCTCTTTATCCGAGTTGGCGACATCGACTGGTTGCAACTCAGTCGACTCTGCGGTGTCTGTGGCTTCACTCTTTGCAGTTGGGGAGACCACTGCCTGCATCCTGGATCTAGCGGGCGTTTTGCCTACAGCCGGCACACTAATGTCATTAGACTTAGTTTGGTGAAAGACAGAAGGTGCCTCCTTCGTCGCAGCTGGGCTTGGCTCAACAGCGAGATTTCCCTGGCTCAAAAAGAGCTGGTAAGACGCCTTCAGTTGAGCAACTTCAGCGCTCCTTGAGTAGCTCGGCAAAACCTTCGTCAAATCTCCTAGAGCCAATTTGAAATTGCGATTTTTTGCAAAAATTTGCGCTCTTCTGTAAAACGCTTCCGAGTACGACTCAGCATCGCGTCCACTGAGCGCACCAAAGCGAGACAAGAACAATCTTTCCGCAAGCGCGGTAGCGTCGTTCAGACGATTTTGAGATATTGTCCTATCCAGCTCGCCAGGAAGATTGCTGGCAAAAACGATTGCAGTGACGGACCAAACTCCGAACAATAGCGCGCAGCTGGCAACGAGAAGTTTTTTTCGGGATGCAAGTAACGTCTTTACGGCAGCAGGAGAAATAGGAGCTTTGTTGTTTACGAAGGCGGGCTGCGTACTTCCGCATTCCTGACAGAATTGATCGCCCAGAAACGTTTCGGCACGGCAGTCAGGACACTGCAAAACCAATTGCGAAGAGTGAGACGAGGGCCTTGAATGTGATTCATCCTCAAATGTGTCACTGAGCAATGTTGCTCTAATTTCACATTCTTCAGTTTGGTTAGAAGCTGTCGTCAGCCGTCCCAAGTCGCCAACTCCACTTGACTTGCTCGATACCCTGAATTTGCGGTCCGTTCAAGTTTAGCACCATACAATAATTCGTTGGCAATAGCGCCAGACGGCTTACCGAGCCGTTTTCCACGATGCAAAGATAGACGTTATATACGGACCAATCGCACAACGCCGCACTAAACCGTACATCGGATATGCCAAAATACGCCAAGGCATACGAGAATTCGCCGACGGCTCAAAACTGATTGAGTGATAAAATTGGACGTCGGCAACCAGAGGCGGTTTAGCGTGAGTCAAGAGTTGGTCAAAGCAGAGCGGGCAGCCCTTATACAGGCGGTCAAGGCGCTATACATACCACTGTCTCTTTTTATCGCCTGCGTGATTTCGGCCGGCGGCATGTACATGGTTCTCTACACGGAAGACAAAAGTCCTGGCTATGCTTTCCTGGCCGTCTCTTTCACCATCATCATTAGTGCGTTCGTAGCCCTGATACGCTTTCAGAACAACTACCGCGTGAAAGGCCTCGTCGGCCGGGAAGAATCTGCTCAGCAGGCAGAGACCATCCAGCCCGGCGAAGAAGAGCAAGCCCGCGAACAGAATCGCGCAGAGCCAACACCGGCAGCGGTAGAACCTGAAAGAGCTGCCAGTTCGGTTCGTTAACGCAGCGCTCAGCTATTCAAAATCTTTCAATTTGAAAATTAAATTCCCGAAAGCGTTATTTTCGTTCGATTTAAATTGGCAAATTCCTTGAAATCCAGTAGAACACTGGTATTGTGGATTTGGTTGTGACAAAATTTATGTGATTCCCGGTATGTTTGTATACGCATTTGCCATGCTTGGCAACCGCCAATAAGGTTAGACTGAATGTGTCCCCTGAGATTTGGCGTGTCGGTTCGCTCTTAGCGAATTTGGCCTCGGGCTTGCTGATTTCAATTACTGGGCAAATTACCATTAGATAGAAAGCAAAGGCGAGGATATAAAAATGGAATTATTTCAAAATCCGTGGGTATTGGTTCCTGTATTGATCATGCCAGTAGTGATAATCGCACTTGCAAAATCATGGAAAAACTTAAAGGACAAACGCGCTGAAAAGAACCAGGAAGCTAGTTAGTAGGTTCGATCTGAAGTCTAGTTCTTAGAACAAGATTTGGATTTTAAAAGCGAAATTGCGTGGGCTGCAGCACATTATGGCGCTGCACAGCTCTCGCTTAGACTTTGGCTGTAGGCTGGGGTACGAGCACCTCTCTTACGAATTTCTGCTCGGCACGGCAGCGGTAGGGCACCAGCAATGGTGCCTTTCCGTATTTGACGATTCGCGCGTAAAAACTGCAAACACAAGGGCAAACTCAGCTGCAAAAAGCAGTAAGGGTACATAGAATGCACCCTTACGAGAATTTGATTTGTACAAAGGCGCAGGCCATGCGCCTCGACAATTAGCGCTTCGAGAATTGGAAGCGTTTGCGAGCTTTCTTACGTCCGTATTTCTTACGTTCTTTGACGCGGGGGTCACGAGTAAGCAGACCTTCAACGCGCAATGCAGGGCGGTTTTGCGGTGCAGCTTCGGCGAGCGCACGGGCGATGCCGTGACGAATAGCGCCGACTTGACCGATAATACCGCCGCCTCTAACCGTGACGATCATGTCGAAACGGCCCGCTGCATCAGCCGCAACGATTGGCGATTGAAACTCTTTCTTCAGACCTGGACGGCCGCCTACATAGTCTTCTAAAGTGCGACCGTTAATGGCCACCTGACCCGTACCGGGAATAAGACGAACTCTTGCCGAAGCACATTTTCTTCTGCCGGTGCCGTAGTACTGAATAACGCTTGTCATCTGTTTTTTCCTAACCGCTTAGTCTCTGGTGCCTGTCTTAGTTGCTTTGGTTTGATTCGGTCCAAGTCAATGCTTCCGGTTGCTGGGCAGCATGCGGATGCTCAACGCCGGCGTAGACTTTCAATTTCGTGAATTGTCTGGCGCCGAGCCTGGTGTGGGGGAGCATTCCTTTAACTGCACGCTCGATGATTGCCGTCGGACGGCGATCTCTCAATGACTTCAAGGTTTCTTGCTTGAAGCCGTGCGGGAAGCCGGAATGTCTCGAATAAAGCTTTTGTGTTTCTTTCTTGCCTGAGACTTTGATTTTCTCGGCATTGATGATGATGACGAAGTCACCCAGGTCAACGTGGGGCGTGAATTGAGGCTTGGTCTTGCCTCTCAGGATATCGGCGACTCTGGTGGCGAGACGGCCCAAGGTTTTGCCTTCAGCGTCTACTACGAACCATTTTTCCGCAACTTCGCCGTCCTTGGCGATATATGTCTTCACGAGCGGCTTCTCCAAATACTTCTTGGGCTTTTACTTGTCTGCCTTATATTGGCAGGTTGCACTTTTCAGCGCTTTTCTCAAAGAGCCTGAGGCTCTCGGGGTATTTAACCATTTGCATGGTCAACCCATGCGCTGGCGCAGTAGTCCCGGACAGATTGCGATCTCGTCCGGACAGAGCCTCATGGAGGCTCTCTGGCGCTCTCTTGCCGAGCCCGATTTCCACAAGCGTTCCGACGATTATGCGCACCATATTGTACACGAAGTGGTTGGCGCCAATCCAGAATTCAAGCTGTCCTTCATCTAATTTCAACATTTGAACACGCTGAACAGAGCACAGGGGCGAAGTCTCGTCGGCATTTGCAGAGCGAAAGGAAGTAAAGTCATGCGTCCCTAACAGGCAACTGGCGGCGCTTCGCATCGCCTCCACATCAAGAGGCAGTCGGACAAGGTAATGATTGGCGGCGAGTATTGGCGATCTTTGCTGCCGGTTTAGAATTCTGTAAACATAGATACGTTCCGTTGCACTGTAACGTGCGTGGAAATCGTGAGGCACGATGGCGCCTTCATAGGCTGATAAATCATCAGGCAGAATGCCGTTGAGCGCCCAGAGAAAACGATAGAAATCACCGTCGAAGTCATCGATGTCAAAATGGGCGACCTGCCCTTTGGCATGAACGCCGGAATCGGTGCGCCCCGAGAAGATCACCTTCATGGGACGGCGGCACAAAACAGTAAGACCCTTCTCAAGCTCTTCCTGGACGGTGCGGACACCTACCTGGAATTGAGAGCCGTGGAAGAGTCTTCCCGAATACTCGATTAAGAGCGCGACGCGAGTCAATTAGACCAGCTGAATGATCGCCATTGGAGTTGCATCTCCGCGGCGAATGCCGGCTTTGAGAATGCGTGTATAACCGCCCGGACGCTTCGCGTAGCGAGGTGCGACTTCTTCGAAGACGCGCTTCACGACTTCACCATCAAAGATGTATGAA
Organism: Cyanobacteria bacterium DS2.3.42; assembly: GCA_013823055.1. Classification (GTDB taxonomy): domain Bacteria; phylum Cyanobacteriota; class Vampirovibrionia; order Obscuribacterales; family Obscuribacteraceae; genus QKMZ01. The sequence goes on along the minus strand of PNLN01000123.1, from coordinate 22,818 downwards.
GCGACTTGGCGGCGCAAGTGAACTGCACGGGCAATTTCTTTAGCAGCAGCAGCATCACCCTTCTTTGCCTTTTCAGACAGAGATTTGTGAGCGTCTGCAGTAAGAGCGCCCTTCTTGCCCTTAGTGATCAATTTTTCGACTTCGGGGCGTACCGCCTTTGCTTTGGCGAGAGTTGTGATGATCTCGTCATGGCGCAAAAGTTCGGTCGCCAATGAGCGCAATATTGCCTTTCTTTGATCGGCTGGGCGGCCTAAACGATTTCCAGGTAGACGGTGACGCATTGTTCCAAGTCCTTATTTATGATTTCGTGATTCTTCCGAAAGACTATTTGTCTTTAGGAGTGTCGGCAAGGGTGAGTCCGAACTGGCGAAGACGTTCGATGACTTCATCGGCAGACTTCTTACCGAAGTTTTTGATGTTCATCAGATCGTCGTAGGTCAGCTTGAGAAGCTCGCCCAGGGAGTTGATGTTGGCACGCTTCAAGCAATTGTAAGCGCGGACCGACAACTCGAGCTCTTCGATAGAGATGGAGCTGTGCTTTCCGTCTTGCTGCGTGGGTTGGGTCGCGGCAGGAACCATCGGCTTGCCCGAGAGTTCTGCGATCGGCACCAGGTGTTCGATGATTTGACGCGAAGCTTGAGAAATGGCTTCGGTTGCGTCGATAGAACCGTTGGACCAGATTTCCATCGTCAATTTGTCGAAGTCTGTCGACTCGCCGACGCGGGTTGGTTCAACAAGATAGCTGACTTTTCTTACAGGCATGAATACTGCGTCGATCGGCAGCACGTCGATGGCTTGCTTGTAGTGGCTGTGCGAATCGGCAGGCACATAACCACGGCCGCGCTCGACTGTGATTTCAGCGCGAATTCTGCCGCCTTCAGCCAGAGTGCAAAGTTGCCAATCGGGGTTGATGATGGTGGCATCTGCCGGGCAGATGATGTCACGGCCGGTGACTGCACCAGTGCGCTCGACATCGAGGTGAAGATATTGAGGATCGTTGCTGAAGGTCTTCACTACCAATCCTTTTAGGTTGAGCATGACGTCGATAACGTCTTCAACAACACCAGGGATAGTGGTGAACTCGTGAGTAATACCTTCGATTCTTACTGCACTTACTGCTGAGCCGTCCAAAGACGACAACAAAACGCGGCGAAGAGAGTTGCCGAGAGTAGTGCCATAACCTCTTTCCAAAGGCTCAATTACGAACTTGCCGTAAATAGATCCATCAGCGCCGGTTTTGTTTTCCAAGCACTTGATCTTGAGCGGTTCCATCAATTTCTCCATTACACACTGCCTTTAAGAAGCGTAGGCTCGAACCATATTGCGGGCGGTCTCCCTCACGCGCTGATGTTTACACGCTTGATAAACACCGGGTATTGGGCACCCTTGATTGATAATTTCTAGACGCGGCGACGTTTTGGTGGTCTGCAGCCGTTGTGAGGGATCGGAGTGACGTCTTTGATGAGCGTGATTTCCAAGCCGGAAGCTTGCAGAGCGCGGATGGCGGTTTCGCGACCGGCGCCTGGTCCTTTGACCAATACTTCCACTTGTCTCATGCCCTGGTCCATCGAGCGCTTAGCCACTGATTCTGCGGCTTGTTGAGCTGCAAATGGAGTGCCTTTTTTAGCGCCTTTAAAACCGACGGTACCGGCCGATGCCCAGGCAATAACCTGGCCTTGCGGATCGGTAGAGCAGATGATCGTGTTGTTGAAGGTGCTTTGGATGTGTACAACACCCTGCAACACATAACGTCTCTCTTTTTTCTTTGTCCTTGCTTTGGGCGACTTTGCCATGGCTTCTAATCTCTCTTATTTGGTTTCAATTTTTAGTCGTTAGTTATGAATTACTTACTTGGCGGCTGCTTGCTTCTTGCCGGCCACGGTTACGCGCTTGCGACCGCGACGGGTACGAGCATTGGTCTTGGTGCGCTGACCACGGGTCGGCAGGCCTCTTCTGTGGCGCTGACCGCGGTAGCAGTTGATTTCAATCAAACGCTTAACGTTGAGACCTTCTACACGTCTCAGGTCGCCTTCGACTTGAATTCCGCCCTTTTCAATCTCTTCACGGAGGCGACTGACTTCGTCTTCAGTCAGGTCGTTGACCCGGCGATCTTCAGGAATGCCTACTCTTTGCGCCACCTTGCGGGCAGTCGTGTGACCGATGCCGTAGATGTAAGTAAGCGCGATGTGTGTTCTCTTGCCTTTCGGCAGATCTATACCGGCGATGCGGGCCATTTGTCCTCCAGAATCAAATCTCTTTAGTACCTGGGCTTAACCCTGGCGCTGCTTGTGCTTTGGGTTTTCGCAAATGACAGCCACTCTGCCTTTACGGCGGATGACCTTGCATTTGTCACAGATTTTTTTGACAGAAGCTCTAACTTTCATGAGAGTCTCGCTTTGGTTTTATCGAAGTGATGACCGAGCCTATGGGCGATTAGGGTCGCGCATAGATTCTAGTTTCCGTGCAGCAGTTCACAATCCCGAAAGCGAGTTGCGTCAAACCGCGATAGCTACGGATACAAACGACAGATTGTACATCAATCTTTGATTCTATATGTGATTCTTCCGCGCGTTAAGTCGTATGGGGTGAGCTCTACGCGCACTCGATCGCCTGGAAGTATCTTAATAAAATTTTTGCGAATCTTGCCCGAGATGTGGGCCAAGACCTTGTGACCGTTATCCAATTCGACTCGAAACATGGCATTGGGAAGGGATTCCCGGATTATGCCTTCGAATTCAATTACACCTTGTTTCGTCATCAAATTACCTCGCTGGGACGTTGAGTGAGCACATATGGCTCGCCTTCTGTCACCAGGATCGAATGTTCAAAATGCGCAGATGGCTTGTAATCTTGCGTAACAACTGTCCAGCCATCTTGTTTGAGACGGACGCGGTCGCCGCCCTGATTGAACATAGGTTCAATCGCTATAACCATACCAGGTTTCAACTTCACCTTGCTACCGGTTCTGTAGTTGAAGATGAGCGGGTCTTCATGATAGTTGGGCCCGATGCCGTGCCCGCCGTAATCGCGAACGATACCGTACATACCATGCTTAGCAATGTCTTCAATTGCTCCGCCGATATCGTCGAGAGTTGCTCCCGCTTTGCAGACCTTAATGCCTGCATAAAGCGATTTTCGAGTGTCGTCAAGAAGTTGCTGCAAACGAGGATTGATTTCGCCGACCGGCACTGTCAATGCCGTGTCACCGATGTAGTCCATATGCTTGCCGTTTTCTCCCACTCTAAAAGTAGCGCCCAAATCGATGCTTATCACATCTCCGTCTTTGAGCACGCGGTTGCGGTTGGGAATGCCGTGGACAACTTCTTCGTTTATCGACACACAAATGGTGGCGGGAAATTTACGATAGCCTTTGAATGTTGGAATGCATCCGGCATCGCGAATCATTTTTTCTGCAAACTCGTCCAATTCCCAGGTTGATACGCCTGGCTTAACCAGTTTGGAAGTCGCTTCAAGAACTTCTCCGGCCAGCTTGCCGGCTTTCTTGAAACTATCGATTTCAATATCTGTGGTCACTATCATGCGGTCAAAACTCCAATTTCTCCTTCTGTAGGGGTGACGCGATGCGCCATCCGGGCGATGCATGGCATCGCCCCTACAAATCTTTAGGCGGTCACTTTTGTAGACTTGAGAATGTCCTGGAAGATTTCTTCCTGGTCCCCTTCTCCCTTAACAGTCTTGAGCAATTTTTTCTGCGTGTAATACTCGATCAAAGGTTGGGTTTGCTCACGGTAAGTATTTAGCCTTGCCTTTACCAATTCTTCTTTGTCGTCTGCGCGCTGACCGAGCTCCGAACCGCACACATCACATTTGCCTTCCGCTTTGGGCGGCGCAAATTTGACGTGATAAACAGCAGCACAAGCTTTATTGCTGCAAGTCCAGCGGCCGCAGATGCGCTCTGTGAGAAGGCTGTCATCTACTTCGAGATTGATGACTGTAGTCAGATTGCTCTTCAAAGATTCGAGCAGTTCGTCAAGACTTTGTGCTTGAGCCAAATTGCGCGGAAAGCCGTCGAGAATAAATCCGTTTTTGCACTCTTGCGAACTCAGTTTTTCTCCGAACATTTTGATCAAAACCGGGTCCGGAACCAGAACGCCTTTATCCATGTACCCTTTGGCTTCGACACCGGCTGGTGATCCGGCCTTGACTGCTTCGCGCAGCAAATCACCGGAAGACAGATGCGGCAAATTGAGCTTTGCCGACAAGCGCTTGCACTGAGTGCCTTTACCGGCGCCAGGTGCGCCAAGAAAGAGAATTCTCATAACTAAATTTCCTTATTGCCTGATGGGAAAAGTCCCTGCGCTTGATAGCGAGCAGAGAGAGCATGGGTTTTGATTTGCCTTTGCGTGTCGATGGCTACACCGACAAGGATGATCAATGAAGTAGAACCCAAGCCTTGCAAAGTTTGAACGTATGTCATCTGCTCCACGTGAATAGGCAGAATGGCGATGATACCGACGGCGGAGGCACCGATAAAGATGAGACGGCTCAAAGTTTTCTCAAGAAACTCAGATGTCGGTCTTCCTGGTCTGACGCCGTGAATTGCCCGACCGCTACGCCTCAAGTTCTCGGCAATATCACGCACCGGAATAACAATCGAGGCATAGAAGAATGCAAAGAACAAAATCAGCATGAAATAGAGAACTGAATGCTCCCAGTGGTAATAGGAGAAAGCATTTGCAGTTTCGATCGTGAGAAAACTCCAGACGTTTTGCACCCACTGCTCTTTGCAGAAATTGACGAATCCGGGTATCGGCGTCATCAATTCATAAATGATTTGAAATGGGTTCTTCCCGCTCTGTGCGGCAAAAGACATAACCGTGGAAGGAAACATCAAAAGTGATGAGGCGAAGATGATAGCCATCACACCTGACGGATTGACGGGCAGATAAATCGAATCTTCCGGCGCGTTAAAGACCTGACGGCCTACGTTTCTACGCGCACCAAGAACTTGCACTTTTCGCACTCCCTGCTGCAGGCAGACAATCAGCGCAATCAATAGAAGAAAAACGGCGCACAAAACAATCACGCCCCAGACCGGCGACTGCCCGGTTTGAACGGCTTCGTATGTGTTTTTCACCATGACAGGCAACCGGGATGCAATACCCAGGAAGATCAAAAGCGAGGCACCATTACCGACACCACGCTCAGTAATGATTTCACCCATCCACATAACAAAGACTGCACAGGCAGACAGAATAATGGTCGTGGAAACCATGAAGAGCGGGCCGGGTGTGAGAACGACAGGCGGGTTTTGAATTTTTGTCAGTAGATTAGCCAACATCAAGGATTGGAAAACAGCCAGACCTACGCAAGCGATGCGCGTGTATTGCGCCAACTGCTTACGTCCTTGTTCGCCGGAATGCTTTTGCAATTCCTCGAGTTTGGGGACAACGACCGACATCAACTGCATGATGATCGATGCTGTGATGTATGGTCCGATACCCATCGAGAAGATGGAGAGTTTGTTCAAGGCGCCGCCTGTGAACAAGTCGATCATACCAAGCAAGTTTTGCGCCAATTCAGGGTGCTTGGTAAAAGCGGAAGGATCGACGCCGGGGATGGGAATATGAACCCCGATGCGATAAATGGCGATCACCATCAATGTGAAAAAAATGCGCTCCTTGAGCCCTGCGGCTGAGAGCATTTTGACCAGATCTTCCGGACCGCCGATTTTTGCGCCGCGTCTGGATTGTGAATCCATTTAGTTCGTCCCTCTCTTCTGTGGTGCTGGAGACCGCATTTTTTTCACGGCATCCTAAGCGGATGTTAACTCAACAATTCCAAAGAATAACCGGCCTTTAGCAAAAATTCCGCCCCGGCCGGTTCATCTCATTTCTGTTTTAGGACAGGCAATCGACCTACTTCTTCTTGGGAGGCTTGGCGCCGGGCTTTTGACCAGGCTTGCCGGCGGCAGGCTTCGATGATTTAGAAGAAGACTGAGCGCTGGTTCCAGACACATCAATGTTCTTATCTTTCTTGACCTTTTTAGGAGCTTCTTCACCTTCAGCGACTTCACCTTTTTTCTTCTTCTCAGGTGGCACTGGAGCTACTTTGACCTTGATCGGCTTAGGTGCGCGCTTGCCGGGCTTTCTCGGTTCCGGTTGAATTACTTCAATCGATCCACCGGCTGCTTCAATTTTGGCTTGAGCGCCTTTGGAGAAGTGATGCGCTTTGACTTTAAGCGACACTTTCAATTCGCCGTTGCCGAGAATGCGGACACTGTCCGATACTTTGCGCATCAGACCGAGTTCTACAAGAGTCAAAGGGCTGACTTCGGAGCCGGACTTGGCTGAATTGAGCGCGCCGACATTGACTTCCACCCACTTTCTATTGATTACTTGGTCGAAGTTATGGATTTTTGGCAGTCTGCGGAAAAGGGGAGTTTGTCCGCCTTCAAAACCGAAGCGCTTGGATTCACCGGAGCGCTGACCTTGACCGTTGTGACCGCGGGTGGAGGTTTTACCGTGACCCGAGCCACGACCGCGACCGACGCGTCTAAGTTTTCTTCTTGATCCAGGAGTTGGTTGAAGATCGCCCAAATCCTTGATTTCTTCTACTACTTCTTTTTTGACCTTAGCCATTGGTTCTCCTCAGCCTTGCGCCGTTGCCTCGATGGACATTACGACTCGGCAGTGTATTTTTTACTCAGCGTCTTTTTTGGTGGCTGCTTTTGCTTTAGCAGCAGGAGCTGCTTTAGCTTCTGCTTTTGCAGCCGGCTTGGCTGCAGGCTTTTTGGCTTTTGCAGCTTTGGCTTTGTGTTCGCCGCCTTCTACGGTTTCAACCGAGATAAGGTGGCTGATTTTGGTCACCATACCGCGGATCGTAGGGCTGTCGGCATGCACGACTGAAGAGCCGTATTTGCCAAGTCCGAGGGCTTGTACAACCTTTTTCTGGGTTAATTTCTTGCCCACCATTCCGCGGGTGAGAGTGATCTTGAGCATTTTTCCTTACCTGATCGAATTGTTGGTTATGAGATCTATCCAGTTCTGAATAGTTCAGAACTACGCTAGCATCTGCTTAATGGTGATGCCGCGCAGACGAGCTGCTTCTTCAAAGGTTCTCAGATTCTTCAAACCATCTACGGTGGCGCGGGCTACATTGAGTGGAGCGCGCGAACCGAGTGACTTGGAGAGAATATCGCCGATGCCTGCCAATTCCAGGATGGCGCGTGCAGCACCACCGGCGATGACGCCAGTACCTTTAGCAGCAGGCTTAAGCATGATGCGGCTGGAGCCCTGACGTCCGATGATTTGGTGAGGAACGGTGGTTCCGATCATAGGCACTTTCACGAGGCTCTTTTTAGCATCGACAACGCCTTTCTGAATGGCGCTGATTACTTCCGAAGCCTTGCCGACGCCGATGCCGACTTGACCCTTACCGTTGCCGACAGCGACAACTGCACGGAAGCTCAATTTCTTACCGCCCTTAACTACTTTAGTTACGCGGCGAACTTGAATGATTTTTTCTTCCCACTCGGATTGCTCACGGCGATTATCCTCTGGAGGCTTGCGACCGCCTTCACGACCACCGCGACGACCGCGACGTTGACCGCCTTCTGGTGCGCCGGATTCATCCTGCGGAGCGTTGGGATTTTTGACATCATTAGTCATTTGAGAAATCTTCCTCTTCTTTCCTTTTCAGTGGTTACGTAATTAGAAGTCTAAACCTGCTTCACGAGCGGCGTCAGCGACTGCTGCTACGCGACCGTGATAGATGTATCCGCCTCTGTCGAAAACGACCGAGTTGATGCCTTTGGCTTTAGCTTTGTCAGCTACCAATTTGCCGACGGTGCGGGCAGAATCGGTGTCCCAGCTCTTCTTGCCCTTCATCTCGGCGTCAAGAGTGGATGCCGATACGAGAGTTTTTTGGGAGGCATCATCAACGATTTGCGCGTAGATGTGCTTGTTGGATCTGTAGACGCACAATCTCGGACGTTCTGTTGTGCCCGTGAGGCGACGGCGAATGCGCATGTGGCGCCTTGCCCTCAATTCTTTTCTGTCTGGTTTCTGAATCATTGCCGTCTCCAACTTTTGGTCATTTCGCCGATTTCTTTGTCACCGGCTTTGGTATCACTAAATACACGTATAAAAAATCAAAAACTATTTCTTCTTACCAGCGGCCTTACCGGCTTTACGTCTGATTACTTCGCCTTTATAGCGGACGCCCTTGCCTTTGTAGACTTCCGGCGGTCTCTTCTCGCGAATGAATGAAGCGAGATCGCCGACTGCTTGCTTGTCGATGCCGGTGACGGTAATGACGTTACCTTTTCCGACTGCGATTTCGAGGCCTTGCGGCGGATCGATTTCGACTGGATGTGAATAACCCAGTGCCAGAACGAGTTTCTTACCTTCCATGGTGGCACGATAGCCGACGCCGGTCATTTCGAGCACTTTGTCAAAACCATCGGATACGCCTTTGACCATATTGGCGACGAGAGTCCGGCTCAAGCCATGAAGCGAGCGAGACATTCTGTCGTCTTTCACGGTGGAGAGAACTACTTTGTCGTCTTCCATCTTGATGGCAATCTCAGGGCGAATGGTGCGCGATAGCTCACCTTTCGGTCCTTTGACTTTGACGTCGTTGCCCTTCAGGTCAACGGTCACACCTTTAGGCACGATGATTGGTGCTTTCCCAATACGAGACATCTTTCTTCCCCTGAGTTCTTATCTGCTCTATCTGCTCTATCTGCTCTATCTGTTCCTACGGTGAGTCAATCAGGCTTACCAAACGTAAGCGAGAATTTCTCCACCGGCATTGCTCTTGCGTGCTTGTCTGTCGGTCATGAGGCCGGTACTGGTGCTGACGATTGCCAGACCCAATCCGTTATATACGCGAGGCAATTTCTTGCTGGCGCGATAGACTCTCAAACCGGGCTTCGAAATACGCGAGATGCCCTGTATAACCTGTTCTCCCTTCGGACCGTACTTGAGTACGATACGCATTTTCTGGTCGGGAGAGCCGAGACCTTTGGTCTCGAATGAAGAGATAAACCCTTCATTGCGCAGAAGTTCGGCAAGTGCCACTTTCTGCTTGGAAGCAGGCATTTCAACTGCTTGTGAATGAACGCGCGAAGCATTTCTGATGCGCGTGAACATGTCTGAAATCGGATCTGTAACCGGCATTTATAATCTCCTACCAGCTCGACTTTGTGAGACCAGGAATAACCCCTTCATGGGCCATCTTGCGAAGACAGCAACGGCAAAGGCCGAAGTCGCGATAGTAGCCCCTGGGCCGTCCGCAAATTTTGCAGCGGTTGTGGAGCCGCACTTGAGGGTATTTGCCTTTGGCGACAGCAACCCTGCGTTTGTGCTCTTTATCGATAAGTGAAGTCTTAGCCACTACTACCTCCTGAATGGCATTCCTAGTTCTGTTAGCAACGCCAGACCTTCCTGGTCAGTGCGCGCGGTCGTAACGATTGCTACGTCCATCCCGCGGATGGCATCAACGTTTTCATAATTGATTTCTGGAAAGATCAATTGCTCTTTGATGCCCAAAGAGTAATTGCCTCTGCCGTCAAACGATTTGTTGGACAGACCGCGGAAGTCGCGGATACGAGGAAGCGAAATATGAATCAACTTGGCGAGAAAATCATGCATTCTCTTGCCGCGCAGCGTCACCGAAGTGCCGACTGCCATACCTTTTCTGACTTTGAATGTAGCGATTGATTTGCGGGCACGGTTGATGATCGGCTTTTGACCGGTGACGGTAGCCAAATCTTTGACGCCGTTTTCAATTGCCTTGGCATTTGCAGTTGCTTCACCAAGTCCCATGTTGACCACGACCTTCTCCAGGCGCGGAACCTGCAGTTGGTTTTTGTAGCCGAATTGTTTTGTGAGGTTGGGCACTACTGTTTTTTTGTAGTGTTCCTTTATGTCAATCATTACTCGCTAACCTCTGTGTTGTCTCTAATTGCGGACGTTTCACTGCTCATGCAGGGCGTCCAGCGCCATCTTCTCGGGCGATGCATGGCATCGCCCCTACGATTACTCTAAGCCTTCGCGTTTTCTGAATTCTGCACGCACCGGTTTTTTCGATTGTGCAGAGTAGAGCATGCATTTGGAAGCAAAAATCGGAGCTTCTTGTCTCACCAGGGTGGACTTGCCTCCGCCCATTTTCGGCTTGATAACGGTGGAAAGCATGTTGACGCCTTCTACCAGCACTTTGCCTTGCTCAGGAAAAACAGCGACAACTTTGCCGGTCGTTCCTTTGTATGCATTGCGCTCGTCCAAACGCTTCGTCACTTTGGCGTCGCGTTTAGGGTCTTTCTTCTTCGGTCCGGAAATCAACATCACCATGTCGCCGCGCTTGACGTGAATCTTCGGCGTCAAATTGGTGGCGCCCGGTTTCACAAGAGCGCGAGACAGAACGGTGGTGCCGCCCATCTTTATTTTCTTGGATACGGGACTGTTGGAATAACGAACGCTAGTTCTCGATTGGCCTGCCATCTCACATTACCTCGGGTGCCAGAGAGATTATTTTGGTGAATGCCTTGTCCCGAAGTTCGCGGGCAATCGGTCCGAAAACGCGCGTGCCTTTGGGGTTGCCGTCTTTGTTGATGATGACGGCGGCATTGTCGTCAAAACGAATTGTCGAGCCATCGGCGCGCTTTACGTGATTGCGCACACGCACTACTACGGCTCTAACTACTTCCGATTTTTTGACCGGCATATTGGGAAGAGCATCTTTGACGGTAGCAACAATGACGTCGCCGACCGAGGCGTAACGACGGTTGCCGCCGCCCAGTACGCGAATGCAGAGAAGCTCGCGGGCGCCTGTGTTATCGGCGCAATTCAAACGTGTTTCTTGCTGAATCATTATCGTTAACCCTCACTTGGCTTGATCAAGGCCGAAATGGATTTTTCGGTGATTTCCACAACCAGCCAGCGCTTTTCTCTGGACAACGGGCGGCATTCTTGAATGCGCACCTTGTCGCCGATACTGCACTTGTTCTCAGCATCATGTGCTTTGAACTTGTGGGTTCTGGCTATCTGCTTTTCGTATTTAGGATGCGGAAAGCGGTTCTCGACTGCGACGACAACTGTCTTGTCCATCTTGTTCGAGACTACTTTTCCTACCAGTTCCTTTCTCGGCATTTTTTAGCGCTCCGTCCTATCGACACTTCTTTTGAGTTGAAACCGTGCTTACGCAGTTTTTCCGGTTTCTTTTTCGCTTTCAATTGTGAGCAAACGAGCAAGTTTTTTGCGCGCCGTTCTCAATTTGGCTGGACTTTCCAACTTTCTGATCGCCAGTTGAAAGCGCAATTCGACAATCTCTTTGCGAGCTTCAACAATATGCGTTTTGATATCGTCTGCGGAAAGTTCTCTAATTTCTTTGGTTCTCATGGCCATTTCCCTTGTAACGGTGCTGAACACCGATTCGAATCGGCAGTTACGCCGATATCTCCGTTATGGATGTCTTGTCACTACACGGCATTTGATGGGCAATTTTTGCGCAGCAAGTTCAAGTGCATGGTGAGCATCTTTTTCTGCCACACCGGACATTTCAAACATGATGCGACCGGGCTTGGTCACAGCGACCCAGAATTCTGGGTTACCTTTTCCGGATCCCATACGGGTTTCAGCCGCTTTCTTGGTGACTGATTTATCCGGGAATATTCTGATCCACATTTGACCGCCACGCTTAACGCTTCTGGTCATGGCTTTTCTGGCCGCTTCAATTTGTCTGGATGTGATCCAAGCCGGCTCCAAAGCTTGCAGTCCGAACTCGCCGAACTGAACTTCAACGCCGCGTGTTTCACAGCCGGTCATGCGACCTCTATGATGCTTTCTGAATTTTGTTCTCTTTGGCAACAGCATGATGACTAACCTGCCTTCCTTGGTCTGCGACCAGATCTCTGACCTGGTCTTTCGCCAGGTTGCTCCCCTTTATTGCGATCACTGGAGGTCTTGATATTGGGCGGGGACCATTGGCCCATTTCCAACTCACCTCTAAAAATCCAAACTTTGATACCGATGATTCCCATTACGGTGTGGGCTTCTGCCAAGCCGTAATCGATGTCGGCGCGAAGAGTTTGCAGTGGAATACGTCCTTCTTTGGACCATTCCGTACGAGCGATTTCAGCACCGCCCAGGCGGCCTGCCACCATTACTTTGACGCCGATGGCGCCGGCGCGCATGCAGCGCTGAATGGCTTGTTTCATTGCCCGTCTGAAAGCAACGCGTTTTTCCAATTGTTGTCCGATTGACTCAGCCACCAATTGCGATTCGAGATCGACGCGATTGACTTCCAAAATATTGATTTTGATATTGATACCCTGGCGGTTCAAAAGGGCTTTCACTTTTTGGTGAAGGGTTTCGATGCCCTGTCCGCCCTTGCCGACGACGACGCCGGGACGGGCAGTGTAGATATCCAGCTCGATATGATCGGCTTTTCTGGAAATCTCAACTTTAGAGACGCCGGCATTGGTCAACTCTTTTTTCAAGTAAGTGCGAATGCGGTGGTCTTCCTCGATCAAGAACGGCACATCTTTCTTACTGACGAACCAATTGGCTCGCCATCCTCTGTGGATGCCGACGCGGAAACCGTTAGGATTGACTTTCTGACCCAATGTCCTAGCTCCTTTGAATTGAGTTCTTAAACATCCGAGAGAACGAGCGTGATATGGCTCGAACGCTTCAGGATTGGATACCAGCGGCCACGTGCTCTGGGCTGAATACGCTTCAGAGTCGGACCTTGGTCTGCAAAAACTTCTACGATTTTGAGATCGCCGGCTTCGTCTTCGGAAATCGGCTGTTTGGCGGCATGTACACGGTTGTACATGGCGGATTTCAAAACTTTTTCCACTTCACGTGCGGCCGAGTACGGCATGAAGCGCAGGATGGTCACGGCGTCGGCAGCCGACTTGCCGCGGATTTCATCCACGACGCGGCGCACCTTCCGCGGTGACATTCTCAACCATTTTGTATGTGCTTTACTCTGCATGGCTTTTTCCTTTTTGCCGGCGGTTCCCGCCGATTTTATCCCGGCGCTCAGCGCCGATTCTAATGCCGGCGGTTCCCGCCGATTCTATTTCCTTGGATTAACCGCGTTTGGCAGTCTTATCGCCGCCGGCGTGTCCTTTGAACATTCTTGTTGGAGCAAATTCTCCCAGTCTGTGGCCGATCATTTGTTCGGTTACGTAGACCGGAACATGCTTCTTGCCGTTGTAGATGGCAATGGTGTGGCCGATCATGTCGGGGATGATCATGGAAGCACGCGACCAGGATTTGATCACCTTCTTCTCGCCTTTCTTATTCATGTCCTCAATTTTTTTGGTGAGGCTGGCATGAACGAACGGGCCTTTTTTTAGCGAACGAGACACGGATCAAATACCTCCTACTTGGTACGACGCTTGACGATAAAACGGTCGGACTGCTTGTTGCCCCGGCGGGTCTTGTAACCCATTGCCGGTTTGCCCCAAGGTGTTTGCGGCTTGCCGCCAATTGGCGATTTGCCTTCGCCGCCGCCGTGCGGGTGATCGACAGCGTTCATTGCTACACCGCGGTTGGCAGGCTTGATGCCCATCCAGCGGGTACGACCGGCTTTACCGATGCGCACGTTTTTGAAGTCAGTGTTGCCTAATTGTCCGATGGTAGCCAGACACTCGAGGCGCACCATACGCATTTCGCCTGAAGGCAGGCGCAATGTGCACATGGCACCTTCTTTAGCCAATACTTGAATTTGGGTGCCGGCGGCGCGTCCGAGTTGTCCACCTTTTCCGGCAGTCAATTCGACGTTGTGCACCATGGTGCCCAAAGGAATGTTGCGAAGCGGCAAAGCATTGCCGTTTTTGATGTCGGCATTCGGTCCGGACATCAACTTGTCGCCGACCTTGATATTCAAAGGTCCGAGGATATAGCGCTTTTCGCCGTCGGCGTACTGTACGAGGCAAATGCGTGTATTGCGATTGGGATCGTATTCGATGGTTTTTACAACGCACGGAATATCGTGTTTGTTGCGCTTGAAATCGATGATGCGATAAGTCTGTTTGTGACCGCCACCTTTGTGACGGCTGGTCAAACGACCTTGGTTATTACGTCCGCCAGTCTTCCTGAGCGGCGCCAAAAGCGAGCGCTCTGGCTTCTTCTCTGTGATATCAGAGAAGTCGTGCACCGACATATTGCGGCGACCTGCAGAGGTTGGATTTACTTTCCGGGGAGGCATTTTCTCTGTCCTTTATCTTGTTCTGTCGATCTATTCCGGTTCAGAATCAATTGATATCTAGCTTTCAGCAGTTTGATAGATATCGAGCGGGTCGCCAGAAATGGTGACGATCGCTTTTTTGGAGTCCTTAGGGTGGGCTCCATGCCGCTTGCGGCTGCGGAAACGTCCACGAATAGCGGACGTATTAACCGCGGTTACCTTGGATTTGCTCTTTGGATAGATATCCTTGATCAATTGCTCTACTGCTTGAGCGATTTCGATCTTGTTGGCGTCCTTGGTCACTTCAAAAACGTATTGATTAAGCATGCTCATCTGAGCCGATTTCTCGGTGACGATCGGACGAAGAATAATTTGCGTGTGGCGAATGTTCATTGCTAATACTCTTGCTTGGAACTAGGACTCAGATTTCTTGCTAGGTTTTTCAGCCTTGGGAGCTTCGTCCTTCACTTTGGGCTTAGCTTCTTTAGCCGGTTTTGCGGCTTTGGCTTTCTTTTCGACAGGAGCCTTTTTGGCTTTTGCCGCTTTTTCTTTGGTGGCTTTCGGCTTGGCTGGTGTTTGAGCTTCGCCTTTGTAATCCTTCTGGTAGCGCTTGTTGATAATGTCCAAGCCCTTTTCGGAAAGCAGAACAACTTCAGCTTCGATCAGATCTTTGACATTCAAGTTGCTTACATGAACGACTTTCACCATTTCCATGTTGCGAGCAGAGCGCTCGACCAGGACGGATTGGTCGTTTGAATATTCCATTACGAGGAGAACTTTCTTCTCTTCGATTTTCGCCGACTTCAAAACTTGAGCGAACTCTTTGGTCTTGCCGTCTTTGATGGCGTCGAAATTGTCGACGATAACGAGGTTATTGCTTCTGGCTGAGAGAGCCGACTTGACTGCCAGCACGCGCATCTTCTTGTTCAATTTGGAAGAGTAGTCGCGTGGCTTGGGACCGAAGGTGACACCACCGCCTTCCCACAATGGAGAGCGGATGGAGCCGGCGCGTGCGCGACCGGTGCCTTTTTGACGCCAGGGCTTTTTGCCGCCGCCGCGTACTTCAGAGCGAGTCTTTGTGTTGGCAGATCCGGAGCGCGCGTTGGCGAGCTGACGGAGCAATGCCGTGTGCATCAGGCCCTTATTGGGCGTCAATCCAAAGACCTCTTTGTCCAATTCGATTTCGCGGACTTTATTGCCTTTGTGATCTATGACTTGAGCGGATGTCATTTTTCAATCTCTCTACAGAATGGTTCTACTTATATGGATGCTTGTTCTTTTTGGAACTAATTCCATGTCGTACGTGATGAGGTGATCTCGACAAGACCGCCTTCGGCACCGGGGATGGCACCTTTAATCAGCACAATAGATTTTTCAACGTCCACTTTGACGACAGTCAATTTGCGGACAGTAACGGTTACGTTGCCCATTTGACCGGGCATGGCCAAACCGCGGAAAACGCGGCCGGGAGTGGTACCGGCACCGATGGAACCCATCGAGCGGTGGAACTTGGAGCCGTGGCTCATCGGTCCGCGACCATGATTGAACTTTTTGATCGTGCCCTGGAAGCCTTTACCGATCGACGTGCCGCGCACATCGCATTTGCTTCCTTCCGGCAACATCTCTGCAGCATTGAGCTTGTCGCCGACATTGAATCCGGACGAATCATCAACTCTGAACTCTTTGAGAACTTTGAGCAGAGGCAGGTTGTTCTTTTTGAACATTCCGGCTTGCGGCTTGTTCAGGCGGTTTTCATAAGTTTCAAAACCACCGACTTGAACGGCTTCATAACCGTTTTTCTCTTTGGTGCGCTTACCAGTAATTACGTTGGCGCCCAATTTGACCACGGTCACGGGAACGGACAGACCCTTGTCGTCGAAGACTTGAGTCATGCCAACTTTCTTGCCCAATAAGCCTAATTTGTTCTCTCCGGCTTTCATCGCTTTCTTCCTTTAAGACCTAAAGTTTGACTTCAATATCAACCCCTGCCGGCAGGTCGAGTCTCATCAGAGCATCGGCTGTGGTAGGGGTGGGATCGTTTATATCGATGAGACGCTTGTGAATGCGGATCTCAAAATGTTCGCGTGATTTTTTGTCGACGTGCGGTGAGCGCAATACACAATAGATACGCTTTCTGGTCGGCAGGGGCACGGGGCCAATGATGGCAGCACCGGTGCGTTTGGCCGTCTCGACAATTTGCTCGGACGATTTATCGAGCAGCCTGTGGTCGTATGACTTCAGGCGAATGCGAATTCTCTGAACCTTGGAGGTTCCGGAAGCATTGTCATTCTTTTGTTTGTTGGCGCGTGCCATTAGCTCAATTACCCCTTAGATCAATTATTTCGGGCTCTCTCAGTTGCATCTCTCTCAATTCGGACGCTTTTTAAGGACTCGAACCTGAGACTCAGGAAGAAGTCCTTTCGGCAAACCTATAGAAGGTTGAAACCGAAGGCGGCCAAGCCAGAGCGACAGTCAGCCGAGACGGCTCTGCGGCGATCCAAAAGGCGCAAACCCTTAAGTAGGTTGCCTTTCCAACCGGCATTCTCAAAAGCGCGGGGCTCATTAGCTCCGACTTATATTCGAATGCGTCACAGAGTGACCGATCCAGCGGACGAACCACACATTTTACTAATAGAAGCCCCGCTGATTCTAAAAATTTATTTCACAATAATGATCGGCAAGCAGATATAGAGCCGATATTGAGCGTTTCGGGTCTTTTGCCCGCTCTGATTAATTCACGGGAGTGCCGACAGGTTGCCACTTTCGCGCTCCAGATCAGCAAGCCGGGCACTTGGCATGTATACAAAAACTTCAGTTTTGGTTTCGTACACATTATTAAACACAAGGGCATCGGGAAATCTCTAGCAATAGTTTTAATCCTTATATATGAAAAGTCACCCTTTTGGGCGAGTGACCCGGATGCGGCCGAAAATGAAGTGAACGTGTGCAATTTCCGCTCGAATGGCAGCAGCCGAATTCACCACAGGCTGTGCGTTTCGAGCCTCAGGGAGATTAGTTATACGTGTGGTTTACGTGTAGTTTTTGATCCCAAAACCAGTCCGTTTCCCAAATCGCTCTCCAGACAATGGTTTTCAGCTTCAAGCTTTTCCAGCGAATGGAAGATTTCCCAGCCTGTGGGCTATTGACGAGATCATGAAGCCGCGGCTATGTTGGTATTGTCACGACCTCAATCACCCAGTTTGGTGATGTGGTCCTAAACAAAACCGAGCGTCTTTCATTGAAAGGATTCAAGACTCGCCTCTGTACTATTAATTCGAGCAAAACGGCAATCTCACGGGTATGTAGCTAATTGGTGCGCATTTTGGTTTGAATATCGGGAGCTGAATGATACATGTATAGAAAAAGGTTCAGAAAGAAAAAGGGTCACTCGATAGCCGAATTGGGTCCGGCTATTTTCTTGGTGCTCTTGATCATGGTACTTCCCGTAGCATGTTTGGCCAGTTTGGGCATTCGCTACACCCTTATGTTCTACGCTGTTCGACAAGCTGCACGTGAAGCATCTAAGTGTTCGCAATTCATCACTGATCAGAGTGCTTACCAATTATCGGCAAGAAACCGCGCGACCCAGGTCTTGAATCTGTTTTCAAACGGCACGGGCGCAAACGGTCTTAGGTTGATTGCTACCAATACCTATGCCGATGTAATAAACATCGGAACCGGTGCCGTCACCAGATACGGTCCAGCAACTCCTATACCTGCGGCAGTTCCGATTAACACAGCTACTAATGTCTACAACATCACAGTTCAAGTAGACGCAGAAGTGCGACCTCTGTTTGAAGCAGCTGGTAACGGAGCAGGTTGGTTTGGTGGTGCTGCGGGTGTACCTGGTCTCACCAGACCATTCCCTGTGAGAATCATTTGTGCCAACATGTGCGAAAAGCCATCTGGTCTGAAAAATTAGTGACTTACTCTCAAAACCAAATACTAAAATTCACGTACAGGTCTACAGGAATGATTATGCGGCTGAATAAACACGTTCGAAATTCAGATAAAACAAGAGATGAAAACGGTAGTTCTTTCATAGAAGTCGGCATCGCGTCTGTCGCTATGGCAGTTATCGTGTTTGTGGGTATCGATGGCTACGTATGGATGCAAGCATTCATGCTCAATGACATGGCCTGCCGCGATGCATGTAGAGCAGCAGCACAAGCGACGAGCCCGACCAGCACGGCAGCAGCGTACAAGACAGCGGCTCAAAATGCAGCTACCAGAGAACTTCAGCTTCACTCAGTCAGCAGACCATACATTGGCAATCCTACTTTCGTGCCCGGCGGATTTGTTTGGCAAGACTATGGTGCTTCGAATGGAGGACCACTGCCGCCGATTCCACAGACCCCTTTTGTGAGGGTTCAGAGTCGTATGAATGTCAACTTGCCAATGCCAATCTTCATGGGTCAATCCATGGGCTCCGGAGCTCTGGTTTTTCAGCGAAGCTACTCCATGCCTATCGTCAACTTACCGCCTCCGTAGAGAAGTGGGACTAACCCGAGATATACAGTTTTACCCCTCAGGTCAAAATGGAAAAAGTCATGTCGAAAAAAATGTTTAGACGAAAACCCAAAGGACAATCAATGATCGTTTTGATTGTGTTCTTGCTTGTGTTTTTCATTCTTCTCTTGGGCATGACAGCCTTTGAGTTTGCTCGCTACAACCTTTGCTGTCAGCAATTCCAGCACTGCGTAGACATCGCCGCACTCGGCGGCGCCGCAGGGCTTGCATCAGCACAGTCTACGAACCAAGCGGTAGCACAATCTGCAGCCATACAGACAGCGCAGTGGATGATGGAGCAGAACGCGATTTTGGAAAAGTCATTGGCCGGCAAAACCACCTGGACAGCAGGAACCACAGTGCCGACGATGCCGGCGGTCGCCAATACGGCTAACATGAGTTTCACATGGGTCGATCCGGAAACTGGCGTACCGACCGCCGTCCCTGGAGACCAGAAAATTTTCCGAGTCTCCGGAGCTTACGCATACCCTCCTCTAGTGGGTAGCTGGATCGGACTGGGCAACAACACCTTGGGCGCAGTCGTTGCGATCGGCAACGGCGGCGGGACAATGTTAGATGTTGCTCTCTGCTTCGACCTTTCAGGGTCTATCGACGACTCAACTCCTGTGACCATAGTAGACCGTTACTCTCCTGCAGTAGGGAACACCATCTACAGAGTCGTTGCAGACGACACGCTGTACACTGCATCCGGTACCACCAGTCTCACCGGCACCTCCCTTAACGCATGCTACCCTCAGAATCTCGAGCTTGATGGACCTTCGATCCTCTACGATGCGACCTCCGCTGCTCGACGTGGGCAGACTCAAGGTCAGAGAGCTCCTGTCACAACTGCGTCTACCGGAAATCGGTTCTCGGACATCGTGGTCAATTTAGATGAAGGTCTTACTTACGGCTCCGGTCCCGGAGGTCTGATACACGGCGGTCTCAATTTCCCCACTGTCGGTAGTCTTGTAGAAGCTTCCAGAGGCAATCTAGAGTCGATTGCAATTGCAAACGCAGCTAGCGTCCCATACGGATCATGGGGAATTGTCCCGCAGTCGGGATATTACAGGACTTATTGGGAGCAGGCTCTGACTCACAGGCATCCCCTCTTTGACGCCCAGTCAGCCGCAGCAAACTTCTTCCAAATCATCAACAATTCAACAAACGCCCACTTCTGCCTGATCGGCTTTGCGTCAGATGAAAACAACACTACATCGGCTCGTGCGATAGGCAATCCTCAAACACACACTTTCCCAAGCCCACCGGTTGCCGGAAACATCCCCATAACCACCAACGTGAATGTCCCGGTTCCCTATGTCCCACTGAACAAGACAGCCGGTGCAGCAGGAAGTCAGTTCACCGCGATTAATTCATACCTCCCATTACCTCCGATTCTGCCGTCAACAGTAGTTCCTCAACTGACTGCCAACAACAGCACGGACATAAATGGTGCGCTCACTCTAGCACTGCAAAACATGCTGAAACCTGCACAAATCGGCGGTGGAATGGACAGAATGAGAGTTGGTGCGACACCTGCGATCGTTATGTTCACCGACGGCTTGCCCACAGCCAATACCGGAACTGGTGACATGAATGGAGTCTCAATGACATCGGTAGCCGCCGCCAATGGAGTGAAAATCTACACGATTGGTTTGGCACAGAATCCCGGTCTCGTAGCTCCGATGACAGCAGTTCTCAGTCCGATGGCAACCAACTCAGGTGGAGCGTTCTATCAAATTCCTCCTGGTGCAGGACAAGCCGCAGCACTGAACCGAGCTTTCTCGGACATCGCACGCTCTCTCGTCACTCTGACCAGATAAGCGTCTATAAAGGAATCCCAACAGTTAGACTCAGCTAGGACAAAACTAAAGAAGAGGGGATGGTGAAAACCATCCCCTTCTTCCAAGGTGAGGAGAACATATCAATGCGGCTATTTATGCTCGGGTCCGTAGCGAAGTATTCGTGCCTTGCCCTTGTGGTAGCGATCGTTTACACACAAGCGCCCAGCCAGGCCACCGGAAAACGAGTTGCTACATTACGTACTAGCGAAGGGATGAAGGAGCACGACAGCGAAGAACCTCGTAGGCTCATGCATGATGTTATCTATGCACATTTGAGCAAGGGAAAACTCTTTACGATTATCAATCCAGTCAATCTTAAGCATCCTCAGAAAATTCGGCCTGCCGATTGGGCCGTCGGTGCCAATCTGATTGCATTCAGTTATTCGCCTGAGGCTCCGGTCAGAATCTCCATTTCAATGCAGCTGTCACAACGTAGCAAAGGCAAAGTCGTGGTGGCATTTGATAAAGCGGTCAGCCTCAGTCAAAATGCAGTGCAGTCCGGATTGAAATTGCACAAGTCTGATTTCGATAAGTCGGAGTACGGCAAGGCGATTTCCTATCTCAGTCTGGCTGCTGTCAAAGGATTTGAAGAAAGAGTGGAGATATTGGATCCGCAGTGACAAGGAATGTGTTGGCATTAAAAAAGGGCGATGCATTTAGCACCGCCCTTTTGAGATTTTTGTCAGGCGACGCATGGCATCGCCTCTACGAGACTACTCGGTAATCGTTGCTACAACACCGGCTCCGACAGTTCTGCCGCCTTCGCGGATGGCGAAGCGCATTCCTTGCTCGATAGCTACAGGTTGGATGAGTTCAACGTCCATTGCAACGTTGTCGCCAGGCATAACCATTTCAACTCCTGCAGGCAGGGTGATGGAGCCGGTAACGTCAGTTGTACGGATGTAGAACTGCGGTCTGTAGCCAGGGAAGAATGGAGTGTGACGTCCACCTTCTTCTTTCGAGAGGATGTAAACCTCGGCTTTGAACTTGGTGTGCGGTTTGATAGAACCTGGCTTAGCGATTACTTGTCCGCGTTCGATCATGGTTTTGTCGATACCGCGCAACAGTACGCCGACGTTGTCGCCTGCGATGCCTTCGTCCAGGGTCTTTTGATACATTTCAATACCGGTTACGGTTGTCTTCTTGGTGTCGTGAAGACCGATGATTTCGACTTCATCACCAACTTTGACTTTGCCGCGCTCGACACGACCTGTAGCTACGGTACCGCGACCGGTGATGGAGAACACGTCTTCAACTGCCAGCAAGAACGGCTTGTCGATTTCGCGTTCCGGTGTCGGAATGTAGTCATCAACTGCCTTCATCAGGTCAGTAATGACTGCTTCCATGGCTGCATCGCCTTCGAGTGCCTTGGTGGCGGATCCTTTCAAGAAAGGAATATCGTCGCCAGGGAACTGATATTTGCTGAGCAATTCGCGAGCTTCCATTTCGACCAATTCGACCAATTCCGGATCGTCTACGAGGTCAACCTTGTTCAGGAAGACAACGATGTAAGGAACGCCGACCTGACGGGCGAGCAAGATGTGCTCACGGGTCTGTGGCATCGGTCCATCGTTTGCCGAGATAACCAGGATAGCTCCGTCCATTTGGGCGGCGCCGGTGATCATGTTTTTGATGTAGTCGGCGTGTCCCGGGCAATCTACGTGACTGTAGTGACGATTGTCGGTTTCATACTCAACGTGAGCGGTATTGATGGTGATACCACGCGCTTTTTCTTCCGGCGCAGCATCGATTTCATCATACTTTTTGAATTTGGCTTTGCCGAGTTTCGACAATGCCAGTGTGATTGCGGCCGTCAGGCTTGTTTTGCCGTGATCAACGTGGCCGATGGTGCCGATGTTTACGTTCGGCTTATTTCGTTCAAACTTCTGGCGGGCCATCCTACAACTCTCCTTAACTGTGTTGACTGCTAACTCGTTCTATTTGGTTTGTCCCCTACGCGCGCAGAACGCGTTTTCTCACTTAATTCGCGACGCTAGAAACGCGCTCTATAAAAAATGGAGCCTATGACCAGGTTCGAACTGGTGACCTCCCCCTTACCAAGGGGGTGCACTACCACTGTGCTACATAGGCACGGGGCATATTCTAGCGCCCCAGAACGGCCGTTCCATATGTAACCACCGCTCTTTTACGTGCAACTTAACCATATGTCCGTTTTTAACCTGCGTTATAAAACGAACTCTAGATTCCATCTAAACACGACCTTGGCGGGGAAGCATTTAGATTGAATCAACCACCAGGGTTGCACGCGCTCACATCATCAAATTCCCATTTCTGGGAAGGG
>PNLN01000018.1 GCA_013823055.1 Cyanobacteria bacterium DS2.3.42 | reverse complement strand
TCAAAGAACCCCCGAGGATATCGCTGCTGCTGCCCGCCTTGTCGTCAACAACTACAACGACACTGAAAGCAGCAGCGCCAATGCCGACAAGTATCTGCGCCAATTGTCCGATGTTCTGGCCGGTGACAGTCCTGCCGCTGTAGCTGCACGAAAAGCACTGCAAGGCGACAAAGCATTCACCGATGCTTATGACAAAGCATTCGGACCGAGCACCTGGGCAAATGACACGCAAAAAAGAGTTGCCCAAGATTTGCTTACCGAAGGGCGTATTTCCCTTTCCACGATCGTTAGTGGCAACGCCAAGACCCTGGGCGGTTTTTTCGACAATCCGGACTTGATCAGTGGCGCACTATCCCGTGCCACTCCCAAAGAAATAGCCGATTTCAAAGCCGGCAGAGCACTGGCTGCTGAAAATACCGACCCCAGCAAACTGAATGCCCAACAAAAAGACCAGCTCGCTTATTTTAGGAAGCTGGATGAAACCTTCAGAGAGAAGGGTGGAGAGCGTCAAGCCGCTGCCTGGACCGAGCAATTGGTGACCGGTAAAAAAGGACTGATCTCCGACGCTGCAGCTACGCACAGCGATGGTGGCTTGTTCGGTATCGGCGCCGGACATACATCTCAAGATTTGTTCAAAGTCTTTGAAAACATGACGCCCGATCAGTGGAAGCAGCTGAAAGATCCCGCATATATGAAGGATCTAAAGGCTTCGGTGTTCAAATACGCCACTGAGCAAGAGAGACCAATTCTGGAAAGAATTCTGGACGGTAAAGCAAAAGCACCTTCATTTGAAGCATCGCAGCAAGTCCGACGCACTTTCGGTGAAGTCGTCACCGATGCAGCATCTTCTCCGGAAGGCAAGAAAGCAATCACCGAGCGCCTCCTGACCATGACTGCTAAGGAAGCACAGGATCTCAAAAATAATCCTGCCTTGATCAAGCAGACTGGTGACGTTCTAAATCAGACTTCAGGCATTGATGACAAAGCTCTTGCGGCAACAGTTTTGTCTCAATCATTGTTGAAGCAAGTGGAGCAAACCGGCAAACCAGTGCAACAGTTGACTCCATTGCAGCAGTTTGCCAAAGACACAATGGACGGCAAACTCGATACACCGAACAAGAAAATCGATGCAGCAGAAAGGCTCGTTCTTGGTGATCCTGCTTTGCGCGCAAGATTGAACGAGATTCAGAACATGCGTGATAAAGGCACCATGTCTTCTGATTTCAAATTGTCGCAAGAGGACATTAATCTCTCGGCGATGTTAATGAGTTCGACAAGCCAATTCGGTTATAGAAATCTGCTACGAGGCGAACAAATCGGCATCGGTGAGAAAATCGCTGCCGGCGGCGGAGTGCTCGGAGATGGTTTTAAAGGACGATATCCCGACATCGCTAAGATTCAACCGCAATCCGAGCGCGATCGCATCGTCGGCATGCTTAGCCCTGAGCAACAGAAAATTGTTCAAAACGTCATTAAACAAGGTGGAACCGCAGACCTGGCAGACGAAGCTCAGTCTTACCTGGTCGGCGACGGTGGCAATTATCGCGATTTCGTTCAAAAGATCGCCAAGATGAATGACACCGACAGAGCTAATTTCTTCAAGACATTTGAAAGCAAATACGGACAGGATTTCAAAACCGCATTTGTTAATGGTTCCGTTCAACGTGAAGGTTTGTCAGCCGATCACAAGACAGTTCTCGACAAATTGGCCGGACAGAATTTCAAGCCGACCCTGGCTGACGAAATGCGCCTCAAAGTTTTGGATGGCAAAACCAGCCCTTATCAGCCGTTTGAAGATCGCCTCAAGGCAATGACGCCTGTTCAGATTCAACAGTTGAAGACTGAATACGCCGAAAAGTATGGTTCTGCTCTCGACAAAGATTTCCTCGGCCAGGTAGATAACCCTGGAGCGAAAATCACCTACCAAAGGATGCTTAAAGGTGCTCCATCAGACCCCGTGTCTGAATTTCTCGAGCGCACTGCGACAATGGATTTGACTGGCGCCAATTACGATGGCTCGCAAATCAACATGGAACGTGCACTGCAAGTCAATCGCGACATGGTTGCTCAATATCAGGCGAACAGAGAAAAGCTGCCGCCTGAAATGCGCGATCGCATCGACAAGTATTTCACCGAAGCTACTCAACAGAACCTTGATTCGAAAGAACGGCTCGCGAAGGCTAAAGAACTAGCTCTCGATATCGCGGTTGTCACCGCTGCTGCAGCCAGCATGTACGCAACCTTTGGACTATCCGCACCAGTTGCCGGTGGCGCTATCGCTACGACTGGGTTTGCCGCTTCGGTTGCCCGTCCATTTATCATGGAAAATACTTTGGGCAGCAAAACCATCACGCCTGAGGAATTCCGCCAGCATGCTATCAGAGGCGGAATTGATGCAGCGCTCTTCTTGCCGATTGGCTCAGTAGGTCGTGGTGTTGAAATCTTCAACAAGATCCGAGCCGGTGAGCGCGCCACAGAGACCGTGGCTGCACTGACTAAAGTGGAGCAAGCACTTCCAGCGGCACTGAGAGTAGAGCAGGCACTTCCAGCCGCTCAGAAGCTAGAAGCCGTGGTTGCTGGCTCTAGAGTCGAGCCAGTCATCGCAGCTCGCGTCGAGCCTGTCATCGTCACTGGAGTTAGGTCCGATAGAGTTGTTACCGCTGCAGAAGTTGTCGACACCGCTGCTGAAGCCGAGAAAGTAGTTCCTCGAGTGGTTCCGACCGTCGTGGCTAAGGAAGCAGCTCCTGCCGTTCAAGTTATCCATGATGCAGCTCCCGTTGTCGCAAAGAGTGAGAAACTGACACAGCCAGTCGTAACCGAAGTCGCTGCAGTTGCCGAAGTCGCCGAAGTTGCTCCCGTGATGGTGCGCGCTTCCAATGAGGCAACACTGCTTGCGGAGAGACAAGCATTGGCGCTCACCGCCTCCAAAGGTGACCAAGCAGCCCTCGCTGCGCTTAAGGCAGAAGACAGAGTCTTATTGGCAAAACTGGCCGAGTCCAGTGATCCTGCGGCAGTGAAAGCCCTTCAAACCTTCGATCGCAATCAATTGGTTGCGGCCGTCGCACGCGGAGACAAGACGGCTGCTGAGTTGGTCGCGTTTGACAGACAGATATTGGAGAAAGCCGTTACTAGAGGCGATGAAGGCGCCGCGGCCGCGCTGAAGGCGTTCGACAGAAAAGTACTTGAAGAAGCCGCACTCAAAGGTGATGCGAAGGCGATCGAAGCATTGGCTGCCTTGAGAAAGGCGGAAGCTGCTCGCACCGCTATGGTTGCCAGTCAGACCGAGCAGCTCATGAAATTGGGCGTCTTACCGACACTAGCTGTAGACCGACTTGCGGACGCGGCTGAATTGCCCAAACCAGTCGAACAACCGCTGCAGCCTAGCGCCAAGCTTTTGGAGCTTGCTACCGTACGACGGGGTGAAGGTCCATGGCAAACAGCCGAGCGGATTTTGGCGGCTGATGGGAAGAAACATTCGGTCGACGAAGTGAGAGCACTGACCAAGGCCATTCAAGCAGCTTACAAGGCCGACAATAGTGGCAATGGCGATATGAGCGGTCTTAAGGTTAAGTACTCCTTCGCCGGCACCTCAGCCAATACTTTCGCCAACATCGTGGCCAACTGTAAGGACGAAAAGGTGAAAGCTGTATTGCTTTCGCTGGCTAAGAACTAACCGAGCGATTCTACTTTCGTTGGATTTAAGTTTATCGACACGGTGTGCGTCCATCGTGAGTGTTTCTCACGTGATTTTTATGTGTTGTGAAACATAATCACCTTATCAAACAGCGAACCAGCCTTTGACCCCGCAATCGCTCGCCAGGTGTTTGGTGTTTCGCAGAATAACGCCAAAATCACGAACTCTCAGCGACTATGTTCAAGTAGCCCGCGACCCCCGCATCCCCTGCGCCCCTAAATTCTTTTCCTGCTCCCTTTCCCTTGGAGCCTAAACTTACTATGGCCGAAACTACAGACAAAGCCACTGAGAAGAAGTGCGAAACACCGGCAACTACCGAACACGTTGCTGCCGAAGCGCTCGCCTGCACTTTCGATCCGAAGCATGCCGGTGAAGATACTGCACAAGCAGTTCTGGCCCCAGTAGAAATCGTCGATACGGAAGCTGAAGCTCAAGTTCAACAAAGCGCAGACCTGGTTCGTGAAGAGTTGACAGGAAACTGGGCGTGGCAGTCGCCCGATGCCGAGAAACTTTCCAACATACTTAGCGGCATGACTGTTCAGGGCAGACAGGAATTGATTGCAAGATACGACCAGGGCGAAAGCAAGTTCTGGGACGATGCGAAGTATTACCTTACTGAAGGCTCACCTGAATACGCTGCCATTGAAGTATTGATGAATGCCAAGGCTGCCACTGGTGATGCAGGAAATGCTCGCGTGGCTATGTCCACTTTGTCGGACGACCCGGAAAAGGGAATGAATCTTCTTCGTGCGGTTGTTTCCGGTAAGAGAAGCACTCAAATCGCTACTCTTAATCAGGACTACAAAGAAGCTTTTGGAACTACGCTTGCTGAAGCGATTCAAGACTTGGATGAGTCGGTCGTTTCGCCACAAACGAAAGCAATTTTCGATATTTTGTTGCAAGGCTCCGACAAGATCGGTCGCGAACAGATTGTCGCGATGGCAAATCTGGCTGTGGAAGGTGGCGACAGCAGGATGCTCATCAATCTTCTGGCCGGTGACGATGATAAAGATATCTATGCCAGAGCCGATTTGCTCGCCGATGAGAAATTCATGAAAGATGCCACTTCGAAGTTTCCAGGTGTGGAGATCGATCAGAACGGACAAATGGTTATGGTGCTCGATCAAGAAGTATCGGCAGCTTTGAGAAAAGGAAAAATAGCACTTGATGCCGTCTTGACCGGAGACGCACAGGGCATTCACGGCAATCTGGAAAACACCAGTGTGACGTTTGCCAATGCACCCGAGCAAGATCGCCAGGCTTTCAGAGTCGGTCGCGAGATTGTTGAATCAGGTCGTGAGCCGGCAACAGCTGTGGAGAAAGAAGCGGTTCGCAAATACACCGATCTTGTTAAAGCGATGAACGATGTATCGCTAGCGCAAAGAGCTGTACTCGAGGACGAGTTGCTCCACGGCGAAAGAACTCTCATCTCCGATATTGCCCGCACCTACAGCGAAGGCACTCTCGGATTTGGTAAAGGCTTCTACAATCACGACGCACTGGCCGCAGTTGAGAACATGACTGCCCGCGAATATGGCCTCTTGCGCAACCCTGAATACAAGAAAGAATTCGACCGCCAAATCGCTGCCATGATTACCGACGAAGCGCTTCGCAATTCTGTAATGGAGATGGTCAACGCGAAGTTGAATGTTGAAGTTAAGACGACCGATTCTAATCCAGCAGGTTACACGGATTCTCTTTCGGTTAGACGCTCGCTCGATCAATTCATGACCGATCTCGCCGCCTCCGGCACTTACAACGCAGACAAACAGATTGTCGACCGCTTATCAAATCTCACCCCTGAAGAAGCGCAAAGATACAGCTCCAGTCCGGAATTCAAAAGACAAGTGGACGGCTTCGTAAGCAGATATGTGAGCGAACCAAACGCAGAAGCGCTTGTGAATCTCCAACTGGCATCGGCTGGAAAAGAGAAGACCACTACCCAGGTCAAACTCGAACAATTCTTGCGCGGACAAATGCAGCCTGCACCGGCAACAACAGATTTCCAGGGGCAAGCTCAAAGAGAGCTCAAGGAAATTTCTCAAGTCGAAGAGCTTATGAAAGATCCCGAGCTGCAAGCCAGAATGAAGCTGGTCGACGAGCAAATTCGCCAACGTCAAAATGGCGAATTGGTAGGTGAAATCAACGCTCAAGACGAACTTCTCTACAGCATTTTCAACAACGCTATTCCTTCGGACTCCAAGGCTTTCGCAATTGGCGCAGGGACTTTCGACACTCCCGGCGTCGGCCTGGGCATGATGCCCGAAATGCAATCCAACTTCCAGCGTTTGCTGAATGACGGGGAAGTTCCTTTTAATACCAAAATAGGTCTGTCGCGAGTATTGCCAGGTGATTGGCTGGCCGGCAGATATGAAGATGTAGCTCGTCTTTCGGAAAGCGAGCGTGCAAAGCTGAGACTGACGCCGGAGCAGCAACAATTGGTAGATAACGCAGTGCGCAATGGCGGCACTCTCGATCTGGCCGGACGCTTCCGCGAGTACGCTGTTGAAGGCGGAAATATCGCTCCTTTGATGGAAGAGTATTCAAAACTTCCTGAAGAAAAACGCAGAGAGCTCGATAGAGCCTATAGATCTGAATTCGGCACCGAACGTGACTTGCTTGCAGAAGCACGTGCCAGCCTTGGCAAAAGCGATTTGTCGGAAGCTGCGCAGAAAGTCTGGGAGCGAGTAATCGAGAATAAAGGCGACTTGCAACTCGTAGATCGCCTGCAACTCTTTGTGACGGGCTCCTCCGAAGGCGCCAAATACTCCGATTTCCGCGCAGAGCTGTCCAAGTTGACCCCGCGGCAAGCATTCGACCTGAAGAAATTGTATTCGTCAGAGTATAAAGGCAACCTCGATGACAAATTCCTGGACACCGTCCCTGCAAAAGATATTGACAGATATAGTGACTATTTGAGTCTCGGAGAAGTAGATGGTGTCGATGCTTTCTTCAAACGCATGGCACGCTTCGAAAAACTCGGTACATTTGATGGAAGTCCGGAAGCTCATGAGCGCATGCTTCAAATCAATGAAAATATTCTGCGCCGTTTCAACGACCAGATGGTAAAGCTGCCTGAAGAAGCTCAGGACGCAATGGCTGAGTACTACAGCAAGGTTTATCAAAACAACCTGGATTCCAATGAGAAATATGCTCACTTCGTCGCCGATATGACAATCACTGCTGCCACAATTGCAGCAGCGATTGCACTTACTCCGGCAACCGGTGGTGTCAGTCTCGGTATGGTCACAGCCTATGCTACAGCCGGCGGCACAGCCCGAGTTGCAATGATTGCAGAAATGCAAGGTGGTACCTTCGACAGCAGCCCGGAAAATATGCTCAAGCTCGGATTGGTTGGCGCGGTTGAAGGCGCAATGGGCGTTCCATTGAGCCTCGGAAAAGTGGTTACCGCAGCTGCCGTAGTTGATCGCAAGGTTATCGAGGAAGGCGCAGAGACACTGGCTGGACAAGTGGTGGATGATGCTGCGGAAACGGTGGCACAAGTTTTGCCTGTACCTGTAGTGGTTGAGGAAACAACCGAGAAGGTTGCACAAGTTTTGCCCGCACCATCTACTGTTGTGGAAGCAACCAGCGAAAATCTTGTGCGTGCGGCAGACAAGCCAGCGGTGCAGGCTAATGTCCAAACTGTGGACGAAGCGTTGCCTGTACCCGAAGTGATAGCAAATGATGGCGTCCTGCAACCAGTTGATATTGCCGCCAGTGTGGTTGAAGAAGCTCGCAAGTTCGACATTCCCGAAACCGGATTCGTTGATCTCGGAAATATGATCAAGAATGCCGCACCTGAAGACCGCGTCGCTTTAGTTAAGGAAGCGCTCGCGAAGCATCCTGATGTTGCGATTGGAAGCTGGATGAGACTGATTGAACCGTCTGAAATGGAAACATTCCTCCGTGCAGCAAACGAATTGGATCCGAAATACACTCTTGATTGGGCCGATCATCTGGTCGATGTCCGAAACCTTCGTCCTGCTCAAGGTGCCGGTCCTATCGACTTTGCCGCCTGGGAGCAAGCGATTGCAAAAGTCCGCGCAGAAATTTCCGCACCGGCAGAGTCCTTACCGGCAGCTGTTGTACAACAGGGAGATCTCGCAGTAGTTGGTGAAAAGGAAGGTCTCGAAGCCACTGCAGCAGCGAAGCGAGCACCGGCCGCTTTCCCAGTCGAAGAGGCTGTGATTGATGATGCTACGTTCGCAGGAATCAAAGTCGCCGATGAACCGGTTGCTGAAGTTGCAGCCCTCAACGCTGGAAGACAAGTTGCCGATGATGTTGTCGATGACGCCGCCAGACTGACAAAGATGGAAGAAGATGTCGCAGCCGGACGTCTTACTAGAGCTGAAGTAGAAACAGCCGCAAATAATGGTGACACTGTTGCGCAACGTATGCTCGCCACTTTGAGACAGAAAGAAGCTCAGGCTGCTGTTGTGGAAAGACAAGCAGTGACCGCTCAAGCATTTGAAGACGCTCGTTTGAACGCTTGGAAGAGCTTTAGTGCTTCCCGCTTGATTCAGCCGGCTGTAGCACCAATGGTTGTGAGCGAAGTGGCTGACAAACTTACAGAAGTAGCACCGGTGCCAGAACCGGTCCAACCCGCCGTTCCACTTCCCAGTGATGCACTGATCGAATTGGCTACCGTGAAGCGCGGCGAAGGCCCGTGGCAGTCGGCAGAAAGAATTCTAGCTGCCGATGGCAAGCCGCACGGTGTTGACGAAGTACGAGCCTTGACCAAAGCTTTCCAGGCTGTTTTTAAAGCTGAAAATGGCGGCAATGGCGACATGGGCGGGCTGAAAGTCAGACACAACTTTGTGACCAAAGACAACTTCGACGATTTGATCGCCGCCTGCAACAACGCGGAAGTTAAAGCCATTCTGCTAAACATGGCGCAAGGTGCACCAGTGTCCTAGTTCAACAACCCCAAAAGTTTCAACTGATCGCCAAGAGCAAAACCTCCCGGATTTCCCCCGGGAGTTTTTGCCGGTGTTCAAGTTTATCCCCACAGAGCTGGGTTCTTGCCTTGTATGACAGGTCGTCATACGAATGTCATGGGCTGTTGGTAGATTAGTCTCGCCAGCCCTAGAAACGGCTGCGAATCTCCAAATCCCCTTGCAATTTCTTTGTTAGCTCCCCTCTCCCCAGGAGCCGATTTACTATGGCCGGTGATAAAGTCTGCGAAATACCACAAGAGTCCGGAACCACGACGTCTAGTCATGTGGCCGACGAAGCAATTTGCAATGATGTGCTTCCGACTAAGGAAGATACAACTACCGGAGTCATTGCTGGTGCCGCTGAGTTCGAATTCGTTCTCAATACGCCAGATGCCGGCAATCAGTCGCTAGTAGACGCAAACGAAGTTCGCCTCATGACACCGGCAGCGGACCTGGCAAAAGCGGAAGAAATCAAAGCTACCTTAAACCCAAGCGTGTTGGATCAGATATTCACCCTGGGTCATGCTGTTGATACCAATAGTTTGTATGTCACGCTATCCGGTCTTCGTCAGGAAGATTTCGTGCGTGTTGCTCAGACCTATGAATCCCTGGACGGTACCGGAAAGTTGCTTGATGACTTGCGCAAAGTCATGCCTGCCATAGAATTTGCCAGACTCGAATCAAAGCTGATGACCACGGATGCCGGCACAAATTTCGCTGGTAATTTGAATGTTGCGCTCGTAATGGCTGCCAGTGGTCAGAGCGAAGAGGCTGGACGTCAATTGAGAATGACGTTTAGTGGAATGAACAGCGCAGATGTAGCCAGAGCGGAAGCAGATTGGAACGCGAATTTTGCTGACCGCCACGGCGACCTTTCGCTTCTCGATGCTATTAAGCAATCGAATATTCCAGCTATTGATAAAGAATTGACAGAAAGTCTCTACATGAAGGGCCAGGACGGCGCCACTTTGGCTGAGGTTGTTGGTGCTGCCAGGAGTGTTGCAACCAACGTAGCCTACGGTCATACCGACGCTGCTTACGGATTGGATGTGTTTCAATCTTTGATTGGTGCAAACGCTCCAGTAAGAGATGCATTGAGTGCCGATGCTAATTTCGGGTTGATCTACAACACTGCATTTGGTGACCTGCCAATGGCAGACTCATACTTGCAGCATGGTACAGCCACCGTTTTGGACAATGTTGCTCCATACCAAGGTTGGCACCCGTTCAGCGACGTTAACGGTAACATTGATGATGAAATCGCCTTCGCTCAGCCAGAGGATCGGGCTACTTTTGCCAAAGGGCAGGAGCTGGTTAATACGCCTGACACCGAATTGGATAGCGAACAACTGCAAGCTAAGCAGTACTACCAAGAGCTGAACAACTCTTTTGTTTCAATCGGCGGCGAAGATCAAGCAATTATCTGGAGCGATAAGCTGATCCACGGTGAAGGCACCATGCTTTCTACTCTTGCTCAAGCGAGTATTGATGGGAAGCTCACCGACCAGGTGATCAAGGTTGCTATCGAGCAAATGAGTGAGGCTGACTGGAAGAGACTTCACACCGAGGGTGGTGCTGAGTCTGCTTACCTGTCCAACCTGAGAAATCTGGTACAGAGATATTCTTCATCTCCTGAAGTTGCCGAGAGTTTGACTGGCTTGCTGAAGCAAGTTGCAGATGCTCCATCGCATGGTGAAGTCGAGATTGCTCGCAATGACTTAATGGACGTATTGATCGAGAATGAAGGACCGGAAGGAGATCCTTTCAAACTTGCTGATGCAATTGCTCACATGTCCGCAGAAGATGTTGCGAAGTACATGGATCCAAGCGATCCCTCCTTTAAGGAAGAAGTAGACTCGATTGTTTTTGGTACCGTATGGCGCACCGAACAGTTCCACTTCGGCAACGAAGGCGGCGAGCAAGCAATGCTTTATGCGCAAATGATGCTGAAGCAAGTTGGTGAGACTGGCAAGCCACCTGTTGAAGGTCCTGTTGAAACGATCGTTCGCAAGATGATGAACGGCGAGTTGGACACGGAGAACAGCGAAGAAAATCAAGCCACGGCAGAACGACTGACGGCTATGATGCAAATTTATGCAGATCCGAAGTATGCCGCCATGTTGGACAAAATGCATGCGGATCCTTATCACCAAGCTTCGCTATTCGACAGAACATTGATGGGCACGATGCAAGTGCTGGACCCTAGCGTCAATGATGTAGCGTTGTCGGAAATGCTGAATGGAAATGGCATTCCTTTGGGATTTGGTGTGCTGGGAGATGATGCAGCTCCGGTTGGACTTACCGACTATTCCGGTCGGTACCAAATGAGCAAGAGCGAGAACAACCAAGAAACTTATGCTCATGAATACGCTTTCTTGGGTGCTGAAAAGCAAGCAGTTCAAGACGTTATTAATCAGCAAAATGGCGAAACTTTGCCGGTTGATTATGCCCGCATTTATGACATAAACGATAGCTCTGGACGTCATGGTGCCGGTCAGCCCGACACATTCCGCGACACCCTTGCTCATTTGGCCAGTCTGGATGAAGCTGGTAGGAATCAGTTTATGGCTGATTACGAAGCGAAGTATAAAGTTGCATTTGGCGCGGATTTCATAAACCAAGCAATCAGTGAGAATAACAACGAGGAATACACTCAACTCCTACAACGAATTCAGAGTCAGGGTTTTGACATTGAATTGGAAGATATGATGCGTCTTGCCGTGCTTGACGGCGGAGAGTCCTATCGCGGTTTTGAAGACGCGCTGGCACGTTTGTCGCCAGAACAAATCGAATCACTCAAATCTTCCTATGCTGATAAATACGATGCCGACATGGAAGCCGATGTAATCGGTCTCGCCGGTGAAAATTATGCTGACACCATCGCGCTGAGCACCTTGCTTAGTTCGAAAGACTCCGATCCAATTCAAGACTTTCTGGATAGAACCTACAATTTCTCCCAAGACGGTATGGTCATAGATCCCACTCATGATCAAGTTTTGACCGCTCTGCAACGTAATCAAGCTTTGATTCAGCAATACGCTTCCCTTAAAGAAGAGCTTCCTCCTGAAGCCCTGCAAGCCGTTGAAGATTACTTCAGAGAAGCGCTCCGCAACAATCTCGAGACGAAAGCTAATGTCGCTGATCTGGCGCAGAAAGCACTTGATGCAATCGTAATTGCTGGAACGATCGCTACTTGCTGGAGTGGTGTTACTGGTGCAGTCGGTCTTTCTGTTGTGCTTGGAACAGCAGCAAACCGCACAAACCTGATGAAATACATCGAGGGCGGCACCCTTACCACGCAAGAACAAATTGATCTCGGATTTCAGAGCACTATCGATATTGGCGGAACTCTCGGAGTCAACCTCCTTGCTAACACTGCCAGAGCGGCTTTCACTGCCTACAAAGGCGGAACACCCATTGCAGAAGTTATGAAAGCCAGTACAGAAACTCTGGCAGCGGCGAAGGCTGGTCAAGAAGTTGTAGAAGTACCAGTTACCGCAATTAGAGCCTCCAGTGAGGCGGTAGATGCCACCACTGTGACAGGAAATTTGGCTGAAAACCTGGACACAACAGGAAACGTCATCAACGACCTGCCGACAACTAACATTGTAGCTAGCGAGCCCCCAATTCAATTAGCATTCGAATTCGGTGAGGATGCTGTCGTTGCCGGAACAAAGGCAATTCCGGAGCCGGTTGTAGCTGACACTGCTGCGCTTCCAGCCGGCGTTAAGAGAACTGTCACTGTAGACGGCAAGCTCCACTATGTGATGGAGGATGGTACGAGAATTCCGGTGCCGGCAAACAACAATATGATCGGACCGAATCTTCAAACTGCTGATAACCTGGGCGAACCGATGTTCAATCGTCCTGCAGATTGGAAGCTTCCGGAAGCATTTACCAACGGTGGACCGATCATTAACGGTCCTGAAGCGTGGAAATTACCGGATGCATTTGCAAATACTAGATTGGCAGCTGTGGTCGACAACACCGGCGCGGCATTAGCAAACGTCAGCGATAACATTGCAACAACTGCAGCGAAGTTTGGCGATGATGTTGCAACAGCTCTTCCGCAAGTCATAAACACAGCGGCCGATCTGGCTACAGTTCTGCCGAAAGTGGCCGTAGCAACAAGCAATGCTGTAGACATCGCGGAGAATACCTTGGACTTTGAACCTCCAGTAGAAACTCCAGTGGTTCCGACTCAGCCAATGCCGACAGAAGACTTGATTGCATTGGCTACTGTGCGTCGTGGCGAAGGTCCATGGCAGACCGCTGAAAGAATTCTTGCAGCCGGTGGTGGCACATATGGTATCGACGAAGTGCGTGCACTTTCTAAGGCAATCAAAGCGGTTTACGCTGCAGACACGAACAACCCCGATATCGCCGGTCTGAAGGTCAACCACACCTTCATCACCAACGATAACTTTGATGACTTGCTCTCCGCTGTCAGCAATGACGCTGTGAAAGCAGCCTTGATGGGATTGTCCTCATCGGTGTCTTAGTTTTTGAGAAACAATGATTGGGCCAGCCCCCAATCACTGTGCTGTTCCCAAAAGAAAAACTCCCGGGATAAACTCGGGAGTTTTCAATTTCTTTGGTGTACTGCAACTATTGTTGCGGTAGATTTGCACCGAGAAGTGGGCTGTTTAGTCCGGCGACTGCTGAAACTGCCGAAGCAGCGTTCAAAACAGGTGCCGAAGGGTGACGCTTCACTTGTCCGAGCAGACGCTGTCCGTTTCTCACAATAGTTTGTGATTCAACCAGACGTTGTCCGAGGTTTTGCAAATCGCTGTCTATGCGAGTCAGCACATTTTCAGCATAGTGGTCGGCACCTTCGCGGGTGGCGGCTGCATGCTCTTCTGCTTCCAGGCGAATCTTTTCAGCTTCTGCCAGAGCTTCTCTGCGCATTTGTTCGACTTCTGAAACTACTTGCTTGCGGATACGCTCGACTTCAGCTTGCACGGCTTTGAGAAGCTCGGATTCGTGCAACATGTTTTCGGCTTGCCGGCGAGCGGTAGCGATAATTTGTTCGGAGCGGCGCTGGGACTCTCCCAGAATTTCGTCGCGGCGCTGAAGAACGTCTCCAGCTTCTTTCAATTCTTCCGGCAAGCGAGCGCGAGCTTTGTCGAGTACATCGAGAAACTCGTCAGCATTGATGAGTTTGTATTTGTACACGCCTACAGCGTCATCTATAAGATGCTCAAGCAGATCGAGATGTTTATATATCGATGTTTGCTTGTAGGTTGCTGCAGTTGCTTGCTGCTGTTGTTGCGGAGATACGGTTAGCGTCGTCATCTATTTGGTGCCTCTGCTGAAATGCCTCTTCAGGTATTCGTTCACAGGTGGGGGGACAAACTGGGATACGTCACCGCCGAGGCGGGCAATTTCCTTCACAGTGGATGAACTGATAAAAGAATACTCGGCTTTTGTCATGAGAAAAATAGTTTCTAGTTCAGGAAACAGTTGCTTATTCGCCTGCTCCATTCCCAACTCCGCTTCGAAGTCGGAAATAGCCCTCAGCCCCCTAATCAGAACTTTGATGTCGTTCTGTTTGGCGTAATCAACTGTAAGACCCTGAAAAGATCCTACAGAAACGTTTTTCAGATCCTTTACGGCTTCGCTGATTAACTCCATTCTCATTTCAATCGGTAGTAGCGGGGATTTCCCGGGGTTACCAACGACTGCCATGATCACTTCGTCAAACAATTTGCTTGACCGTGACACGATGTCCAAATGCCCATAAGTCATAGGATCGAATGAGCCAGGATATATAACTCGGACCATTCGCTTATCGGTTCGGAATCGGCTAGGAACTGTCAACTGACACGGCTTTTGGCCTTGTCAATGGAGCAATGATAACACGGCAATTTCTTGGAAACGCGGCAAACAGGCCATATATTGCTAATCTTCCCGCATGATCGATGTCAAGTGGAATTGGCGGGCGCTGGACGTGCCGAATTTCGCGCTTTGCGCGCGATGCATCCAAAATGAGAAAAAAGAAATTTATGAAGCTATTTCGTGAGAAGTTAAATTCGGCTTGGCCAGTGCGTTTCCTTCCATAGAAGGCGCAATGGTGTCTCCTCTCAAAGGATCCTGCTCTTCATATGGATTGCCTGTAGGCAGGAAGAAAGAGAACGTAGACCCTTGCCCCAGCGCCGATTCGACCGTCACGCGACCTTTGTGTTTTTCAATAATCTTAGTGACGATGGTTAAGCCCAAACCCGTTCCTTTGATCGTATGAACCTTGCGTTCAACTCTATAAAAACGATCGAAAATCTGCGGCAAGCATTCCTCAGGAATTCCTATGCCGTTGTCTTTAATGGCTACCTGTACTTCTTTTGTTTCCGGCAAATGATTGATCAGCACCTCGATGGTGCCGCCGGCGGGGGTGTACTTGAGCGCGTTGGTGAGAAGATTTATAGCTACGCGTTCGATCGATTCGCGATTCATATATACAGCAGGTACGTCCGGACCTTGCGTAACTTTCAATTCGAGTTCGCGGTCGCGGGCCATCAAATTGACTGAGCGCACTGCTTGCTCGACTGCATCGAATACAGGAAATGCGATCAGTTCCAATTCTCTGTCGCCTTCTTCGATGCGGCTCAGTTCTAAAACGTCATTGACCAGATACATCAAACGATCGGCTTCGTTGTCGATGATCTCGAGAAACTCGCGATATATATCAGGATCTAGTTTTTCGCCGTGGTTGCATAGCGTATCGACGTATGTCTTGATCGATGTGATTGGCGTGCGTAATTCGTGCGACACATTGGATATAAATTCGTTTTTCATCTTTTCCAATTCGGCTTCACGCGTAACGTCGTGCATGATCATTACGGAGCCGAGGAATTCTTGATTGAGACTGATCGGGGCAATGTGCAGGCGCACAGTCAGGTCGCCCAGGTGAATGGATTGAACCACAGGCTCAAGAGAGCCGGGTGAAACCGTGTCAGTGAAAGCCTGGACGACGCGGCAGATTTGCGGTGAGTCCGGCTCTTCCGTGCAGAAAACGAGTGGTTTGCCGAGCAATTCTTTTGCTTCTTTGGCGAATAATTGAGTAGCGGCAGCGTTGACTATCTGCACTTTATTGTCGCGATCGCAGACGACGACGCCGTCGGCGATGGACATCAAAACCAGCTCTAGCTTGTTGCGCTCAGAGATAAACTTGTTGCGCTCAGCCATCAATGTATCGACATTTTGTTTGTCGTATTGCTGCAGGCGGCTGGACATGTAATTGAAAGCATTGACCACATGGTCGATTTCGCGACCGGCGCGCTGCGATTTGATCTGGTGGCCGAAACGTCCGGCGGCAATTTCACTGGCGCCTTGAGAGAGAACGCGCAGCGGGCGATTGATCAGAGCATAGTTCGCCCATAGGCCCAGGGCGCCTAAGAGCCCAACCAGACCGAAGATTGAAACGAGGAAGTTTCGGGTTTCTTTTTGCGTTCCTAAAATAGTGAAGGCGTTGCTGTCTAATCCAACCCAGCACATACCGAGCTTTTCGTTGTTTCTTTCCATCGGTACAGCGATATTAGTTACCGGTCTGTATCCGTATGGACTGGAGTAAACATTGGGCGTGGCGTACTTGCCCGGCGGTTCGTTGAAGATTGGGAAGATCGGTCGCGTGTCACCATTTCTTGCTTTGATCACTTCGCTGTCAAGCAGGACTTTGCCGGACTGGTCGCAGAAGACGATGTAAACGATGGACGGAGTTTTGTCGCGCTCGGTCAAAATGTAGTATTTGAGCCCTTCCAGGTTGCCTTCGTGCGTGAGCGACTCGGCGCCGCCTCGGGCAAGAGCGTGAGCCAGAGCCACACCGAATTGTTCTACCGATGAGTTGAGAACGCGCTGTGCGCGGTCGACCCACACCCAGGCTGTGAAAGTCACCAGTGCGGAGATGCTGAGAATGCCCAATACGAGCAGCTGCTTTTGCGCGGAAACGCGCGCCCACATGACGATCAGTTTGTCGACTGCACGTGGTGCTTTCAGGTGCTGAGGCGGTTCTTTGGTATTGATACCCTGGTCCTCTGTATGGCGTTTCAGTCTCTTCCGGCTGCGTGGTGCTCGTTCTTCATCCACCCAAAAGGGGACTGCGGAAAAGCTTGGCCTAGACCAATTCTATCGGAATTAATGTTCTACACCCCACAACTGTGGCGAATTCCAAAGCAAGAGACTGTTTAAATCGTAGTTGTCAAGGGAAAAACGGGAGAGGGGGGGCAAGAAGCGAATCCATAAGAAATAGGAAGCCAGGTATGGAAACCTCTTATCCCGAAACATCAAATCCAAATAAGCGCTCACCGAAGCAGGCTCCTGCATACCTTAAAGAGGAAGAGACTGACGATCTCGTTCGCCAGTACATGCCTCTGGTACGGCAGTTCGCTCGGCGTTACGCGCAATTCAATCCCGACTATACGGAAGATCTCGTACAGGTCGGCTCCATCGGGCTTCTCAAGGCTATCAAATATTACGATCCGCGCCGCGCGCGTTCGGCCAGCTTCAAGACCCTCGCCACTTGCTACATAAGAGGCGAGATTCGCCATTATCTGCGCGACCATTGCTCTCTGGTTCAAGTGCCCAGACGCCTCACGGAGATGAACTCTCAGCTCTCTCAGTTGGAAGAAAAGCTGACCAAAATTTTGGACCATGTGCCCTCAGTTAACGAACTGGCGGTCTACTCCGGCTTTACCGTCCAGGAAGTCCTCGAGGCCCAACAATCGTGGGAAGCGCGTATTCACTACGAATCGTTCGATTCTGCAAACGATGAAGACGATCGCGAAGATCGTCGCAGCTTGAGCGAAACGGTGCCGGATAAGCGTTATCAGGATCAGTTGATGTCCAATGAAGAGCGCGAACTGGTTGCTCAGGCGCTCAAGAAGCTCGGCGGCAGGACTCGCCAGATAGTGGAGTTCGTCTTTTTCTACGACCTTTCTCAGAAGGAAACAGCCACTGTGCTTGGTCTTTCGGAAATGGGCGTGTCGCGTGCTGTACACACCGGATTGAAGCGGCTTAAAGAGATCATGCAGAACGACGGCGTTTGCGCCCACCGTAAATTCATTCCGCCTGAGCAATAAGCTCGAAGTTAATTCTTTGAATCCACCTTGTTGTCAAGATTTGACTACCTTTTAATCCCTGCTAACATTTGGCGTTTAAGGGCGCGGAATTAGATTAAAACGCAGTCCCTGTGCCGTATATCCAGCAGAACCACTTTTACTACATTTTGGGTGAGGAACAGATAATGCCGACAGGCGGCGAATCTACGATTGCTCTTGAGCATTTGGATAGCCACATAAAGGCCATCATTAAGCTCAAGCTGCGAGCTTTCGTGCATCTAAATCCATGCTTTGACACTATCCATTCTATAGAGATGGGTCGGCGTCAAACCAACACAATCAATTCTCTTGCCAACTTGGCGCATCCGCAATTTGTCAGAGAGCAGAAGAGTACAACTATTGCGGAGTTTCCTCCGATTCCTGAAAAGGAGCCGCAGCAGCCGGCTCCAGCGATTCAAGAAATAGAGCAGTTTTCGCCCAATTTGCCGTTCTCTATTGAGGCCAATGCTCAACCGGGTGACTGCCCGAATCGCCTTGCTACTGTCAGATTGCGCCGCCGAGCCCGGGTTTGAGTTTAGGTGCTCAGCCGAGAGCTGTAGGGGCGACGCCATGCGTCGCCCTGTCAAAAACGATTGGGGCGATGCTTCGCATTAAAGTTGTAGGGGCGATGCCACGCATCGCCCGCAAAGAAATTGGTCGGGACGAGAGGATTCGAACCTCCGGCCTCACCCACCCCAAAGGTGCGCGCTACCCCTGCGCCACGTCCCGCAACGCAATCTTCTGGACGCAATTATACTATGATGATTACTTGTTTCCGGTAAGCATGCGCTGGCAAGAGCAATTCAAACCGATTGCCCCTCGGAAAAGCCCATGGCCGATACTTCAAGCAAGTCGCAAAAAACCGTTAGCTTCGGGGTGACAACTAAACAAGGTGCAATTTAGCCCAACCGATCTGTTCGATTTTAAGCTCGATGATTTTCAGCTCGAGGCGATTAAGCACCTTGAGGAAGGCAAGAGCGTCGTTGTCTGCGCACCTACCGGCGCAGGTAAGACGGTAATTGCCGAGTTCGCCATCGAGCAATCTCTGAGCATGAACAAGCGTTGTTATTACACAACGCCGCTGAAAGCACTTTCCAATCAGAAATTTCACGATTTCAGAGCCAAGTACGGAGATGATAAAGTCGGTCTGCTGACTGGCGATATTTCAATAAATCGTGATGGACAGGTGGTTGTAATGACTACCGAAGTTTTCCGCAACATGTTGTACGGCACCATCCTTGGTGATAAGCGTCGGAATTTGCAGGACGTGTCTTCTGTAGTTTTGGACGAATGTCACTATATGAATGACCCCGAGCGCGGCACCGTGTGGGAAGAGTCGATCATTTACGCGCCCAAGGAAATTCAGCTTGTAGCGCTGTCGGCGACTATTGCCAATGCCGACGAACTAACTACATGGATCGACGAAACACATGGTCCGACCGGTTTGGTTCTTTCGACTTTCCGCCCAGTACCACTGCGTTTTTATTACTTCGGCGATCGCCGGGTTTATCCGCTGCTCAGTCCCGGAAAAGTCGTCAACACTCTTCTGAAAAACCGATTCGGCAACAAGAAGGTAATGCACCGGGATCGTAAGCATCGCTCAGTACCGGCTTTGGGAGCGCATCCCGGCGATGTGCTTGGACAACTGTCGGCCCGCAATATGCTGCCTGCAATTTACTTTCTTTTCTCGAGACGTGGCTGCGAAGAAGCGATGAAAAAGGCGCGCGGCATTCCTCTCATCTCCAAAGAGGAGCAAGAGGAGCTGAAAAAGGCTGTCGCCGGTTTCACTAACGATCATCCCAACTTAAGAAATCACCCGCACCTTCCATATCTTCTGGAAGGGATGTCCGTCCACCACGCGGGCATGCTGCCGAGTTGGAAGGCGATGGTGGAAAAGCTCTTTATCCGCGGTTTGCTCAAGGTAGTGTTTGCCACCGAGACTCTTGCTGCCGGCATCAACATGCCTGCGCGCACCACTGTTATCAGTTCAATCTCCAAACGTGCCGATGAAGGTCACCGCCAATTGCGCGCCTCAGAGTTTCTCCAGATGTCCGGACGGGCCGGCAGACGAGGCATGGACGAAGTCGGCAATGTGGTCGTTCTGCACCATCCGTTCGAAAGTGTAGAAGACGCAGCGAAATTAGCCGCAGCGGAAGCAGATCCGCTCTCCAGCCGCTTCACTCCTTCGTATGGCATGGTTCTCAATTTGTTGGAGCGCCATACGCTTGATGAAACTCGCGATCTTATTGAACGCAGTTTTGGACAATTTCTCATCAATCAACAGTTGGAACCTCTGTACGAGCAGAAGATGGGTTGGGAAAAAGAACTGGAACGTTTGAAGAACCCACTCTGTCCCGATGTTATCGGAGACCTGCCGCTATATGCGAAACGTCTTGAAGCGATCAGGACGAAACACAAGCAATTGAAGATTATGGAGCGTGCGCTCAAAACAGGAAAAACGAAAGCCGATCCACAGGCAGATGAAGCTCTTGTCGGTGTTCGCGAAGAAATTTCCGGGTTGCTTTCCGAAGCTTATGCGATGCCCTGCCATGGATGTCCGGTGCAAAAGCCTTGCAGCAAGCAGACTGAGCGCGAAAAACAATTGGATAGGCGAATCAAAGAATTCGATCGCAGAATTCAGAGAGAAACCACAAGATACTGGCGCACGTTTGTTGCTCTCACTGATATCTTGCGTTTGAAAGGCTATCTGGACGGCGACAAACCGACCAAGTACGGTCAGATGGCCGCGACCATTCGGGGTAGCAACGAACTCTTCCTTTGCGAAGTTGCTATCAACGGTTTGCTCGATCACCTGACCGCTCCTCAGTTTGCGGCCATGATGACCGCGCTGGTCACTGAAGAAGGTCGCCTGCACGATCCGATTAGAACGCGCGTCAGCCCTGAAGCGGAGTTGGCTTTCGATAACGTTGGACAGCTTGGCCGCAAGCTTTATCGTACACAGAGAGATTTTGATGTCGACATTCCTATTTCTATCGCTCCGACATTTGCCGGACTGACGGAAATGTGGGCACACGGCGCCACCTGGGATCAAATGCGGCTTGCCACCACATACGACGAAGGCGATGTTGTAAGAGCGTTGAGAAGAACAGTCGATCTTTGTCGCCAGTTTACTCGCGCTCCCAATGTTCCTGAAAAATTCATGGAATTAGCTATGCAAGCCGAGCGATTGCTGTCGCGTGATGAAGTGAAAGAAGACTTTTGATGTTGGCAAGTAAGTTTGCACTCGCTTTTCTTCTTATGCTTTTTCTGACTCAAATTTCTGAAGCTAAGAAACATAAGCCTGAAGATGCTCACTCGATGCGAATGCGCGAGATTCGTCGCCATCTGAAGAGCGGTAAGCCTGAGGCAGTTCGCTTCGAGCTGGAAAGCATGACCAGAAATGATCCTGGCGATGCGGAAGCCTGGCAATTGCTGAGCAAGGTTTATATGGACATGGATTTCAGCGGCACCCAAATGGGAAAAGCACTTGATGCCGCGAAGAAGGCTGTCGAAGCGGCTCCAAATAACAGCACTTGTCTCAAGGGCTTGGCTGAAATCTATGCTCGCATGGGCAAGTTCAAAGAGGCAATGGCACTGCTCGATAAGGCGGTGGCTCAGAAATCGGTTGACCCTTTTTGCTACAAGTCACGCGCTTTGATTCTCAGTGAGACAAAGCATGATAAGGAGGCGCTCGTTGAGTGGCAAAAGTTCGAGGCCTTAAATCCCAATGCAAAAACCAGTTACAACAGTATCGATGGCGGTGCGCTCATTTATGCACGTGCAGGAAGGACTGACGAGGCCGTAGCACTTTATGACAGGCTTCAGCGCATTCGCCCAAGCTTTGCTTGGACAGATAAGAAAGCGGAAGCCTACGTTTTGGGCGGGCGTCTGAAAGAAGCCATAGATGAGTATTCGAAAGTGTTGGTAGCAAGTCCTGACAATGAGATGGCATTGCTCGGGCGGGCAAGAATTTATTCAAAGCTTGGGCGCGATAAAGATGCCCTTGCAGACATGAATCTGGTGATCAAAGAAATGCCCACCTCCTCGATGTTTTTGGAGCGAGCTCATATTTACGAAAAACTCGGCAATGCTGAAATGGCAAAAAGAGATAGAGCCAAAGCACGCGAGCTTTGATTGCTGGTTTGAGCGTGTCACTACTTAGTAACTAATTTTCAGTATTAATATAGGCACCCCCCTCACCTATAACTTCTAAGCAGGAGTGGCTCATGAACCACACATCTGTTATGCCTGTGTCACAAGCCTCCGTAAGCTACAAGCTGAGCGTTCA
Source organism: Cyanobacteria bacterium DS2.3.42 (assembly GCA_013823055.1). Lineage (GTDB taxonomy): Bacteria > Cyanobacteriota > Vampirovibrionia > Obscuribacterales > Obscuribacteraceae > QKMZ01. The sequence continues at coordinate 11,785 of PNLN01000018.1, read as the reverse complement.
TTTGGGCGCCCTGGATTGGAGCAAAGGAGCAACCAAAAGCAAAGCCAACCGCACTTACACCAATTTAATTGCGGTCAAGTCTGAGTCAGTGCCTGAACCCAAGGCGGTTGAATGTGCTGATGGTTTTTGCAGCAGTCAGTTTTTGAATAAGGCCCAACTTGCCGAAAAAGTACAGCTGCTAGTCAATATGACCCATGCCTGCAAGATTCGAGTTCCGGAGCTACTTGCCAAAGAAGCCAAACTGTTGGGCAAATTCGACTTCACTCGATTAATTAATGCCCTTGAAGAGCGCGGCAACCAGTGGTTTGACGAGGAGCGCTTCTATATTTTCAGATATCCAAATGGAGAGGTAGGCAGTGTTTGGCTGGGCGGAGCTGAAGTCTATAGTTCGCTTGTCCGGAGATCCTAACGTTCCGACAACCCATTGGCCTCCTGTCCCCAGTTTCACGCATTTCATCTGCCTGCCACTTTTTTGACATAAAGCAATGGTTTTCTATAGATGTCGACCGAAACTTACTATTATTGATCCGCTCTCGGAGGCGAAATGACCCCCGTATCCCCCAGCCTTGCGCTCCCTTTGTTGCCACAGGTTTCCTCCGTCCAGGCGTCTGACACCAGTTATGCTCTCAACACTTTGTCCGAGATGTTCGACTGGAGTAAAGGCGCCGCAGAGAAGAACTCTGCTCGCATTACAGCGACCAATCTTCCAAAGCTTGAATCTGCAGAAAAGGAAAGAGTACAGACTTCTGCCACTTCTGTAGCAGGGGCGACTGTTTCCACAAAAGAGCCTGCAAGTGTCCCGGCCGATATTTTTACAAGAGTAAGCCAGTTGCTTGAGGCCGCGGCTAATAGCCCTGCTAGAGTTCCGGCGCTTCTGGCCCGTCAATCCAAGCAATTGAATGCATTTGAATTTGCAAAGCTAATGAGCGCTACCGAAGAAACCGGCAGCAACTGGTCCGAATCGGATAAATATTTTGTCTTCGTCTACCCCAGCGGCAGTGTAGGCAGTGTGTGGTTGGGTGGAATTGAGGTTTACAACTCAATTTGGAAAAACATCTAGACAACTAATCAGCCAAGCAATAACAAAGACAAATGTGGACAGCCTCTGCCTGTTGCCGTTGTGCTCGGAAATCAAGAACTGGCGGCGTTTAAATCGCTCTTTAAACACGCTACAATGCCCGTCTCTTGGCGGGTTTTCGTGTATCAATTTCTAAGCTTATGAGCTGGGTCGAAAAACTACGATCAAATCAATGGATGGTGCTTTTCGTTTGTTGTTTTGCGCTCTTTAACGAAGAGTTTCTCTACAACATGTGTTGCCCTCTTACCTCTGAGGCGCCTGCTCATATTAGAGACGAGCATATCATCAGCACCTTGTATGGTGCTTATGCTCTGGGGATGTTTATCGCCACTCCTATATTGGGAATAGTCACGGATCGCCTGGGAAGGCGGAACCCCATGGTTATCGGTGCATTGCTCCTGGGGCTATCGGCAATTCTTTTTGCCATCGGCACCAGTCAAGAAATTCTTTTTGCCGCAAGGTTTTTTCAAGGTGCAGGAGCTGCGTGCACTTGGACAGCCGGTTTGGCCTTAGTCGCTAAGTACTGCGTTAAAGATCGTGTGCGAGCGATGGGCTACGCCATGATTGGTTCGACGACCGGTTCCATCTTGGGTCCGGTTATCGGCGGCGAGCTTTTTGACAAATACGGCTATTTGGCGCCATTCTGGTTTGCTTTTGTACTGGTCGCAATTGACATTGCTTTGCGCGTTGTATTTACACCTCAGAATACAAATCCTGCACAGCAGCCGCCCTGGAGCGACACTTTTGCTGAGCTGCGGGGAATTGTCACCGATAAAAGTGTGCTGTCGGCAGCATTTGCAGTTGCTCTTGCCGCAGCCAGTTGGGCTCTTATGGAGCCGCTTTTCCCGATGCATGCGATAAGAATTGCCAGCGCATCGCCAGCTATGGTCGGCACCTTGTTCACGGTTTCCAACATCATCTACGCATTCATGGCACCGGTGGTTGGGTGGGTGACAGACCGCATCGGGGTGCGCATAACAACAGCTTACGGGCTTGGGATGACTGCCATAGTCTTGCCTTTATTGGCGATCACACCAAATCTGTTTTTAGCCGGCACCGTGCTGTGCCTTGTGACCATTGCCTATGCTTTTACTATCAATCCTACTTCTGCAGAGCTCGGAGATGCAGTTGACAGGCGGGGTTCATCATCGTATGCCGTCGCCTATGCCATTTATAATTTGGCTTATGCGTTGGGAATGATCGGCGTCGATACTTACATACAAGTCGTTACCGACTCAGCGCATCACCTTCAGCTTCTTCATATTCTGCTGATCGTGAGCGTGTTGTTCTTCATCTGTATGCCGATGTTTCTCGTCAAACCCAAAGATGCAGTATTGCAAACGGCTGATCCGGCGCAGACTTAGTACAGCGGCAATCTTGCTGAATCAAAACCTTTAAACGTGTTGGTTCGGCCGCTCAGAAATGCATCTACGTTGTGTGACTCAATTTCTTGAAAGGCTGAAATAAGCAGGGGACGAGTCAATTCAAGCAAGACGATACCGCTTACGCAAGCGAGAAGTGCAATCGAACCAATGATTTCCGCTGTTCGCCAAAACTTCATGTATTCCCCTCCCAAATCCAAACTTACCTTTGATCGAGGCACCTAGTCAAGCAGTCTGGATGTGCGGGAAAGGTGGCAAGTTTTTAGTATGCTTGTTTTGGCACTTAAAAACATTGCCGTGGGGGACCGGCGAAACATGTCACGCTCTTTCGTTTCAGAACTCAGCCAGAGATTTCTTTCCAGGGAAGAGAGATTCTCGCGCCGAGAAATGTTGAAGGGCATGATGGCAACAGCAGCCGGGCTCATGCTCAGCTACACCTTCCCCTCCACTAGTTTTGCCAAAGACGGAAGGCGTGTAATCATTATAGGTGCGGGCTTTTCGGGATTGGCAGCCGCGTACGAATTGTCTTCTGTGGGCTACGACGTGACTGTCTTGGAAGCGCGCGATCGAGTCGGTGGGCGCGTCCACACCCTCTATGATTTCATCCGGGATAAAACTGTAGAAGCGGGAGCGGAGCTGATCGGCGCCAATCACCCCACCTGGCAGGCTTATGCGAAACGCTTCAAGTTGGAGATGCTGGAGCGCACAGATTACCCGGACAGCGCCAAGCCTTGTTTTTTCAGTGGCAAGTTGCTCAGTCCTAAAGAGGCTGAAAATTTGTGGCATGAAGTCGACGAGCAGCTGAACCTTTACAACGCGCTGGCATTAAAGATCGATCCTGTTCAGCCCTGGCGAAGTCCTAATGCGCTGGCCCTCGACAACAAGACAGTCGACAATTGGATAGACGACCTCAAGTGCTCAGAGCTTTGCAAGCGAGCGATTCGATTGTCGGAATCATCTGATGCCAATGACCCAGGCTGGGAAAGTTTGCTCGGGCGCCTATGTATTATCAAAGGTGGCGGACTCGAGAAATATTGGACCGACACTGAAGTCTATCGCTGCAAGGGCGGTAATCAGCAATTAGCTGAGAAGTTGGCGGATGCCATTGGAAGACAGCGTATTCGTTTGGAAATGCCTGTTACTGCTGTGGATGTGCTGGACAATAAAGTGAAGGTAGAGCTTGCAAACGGAGAAGTTCTGGAAGCTGATGATGTGATACTGAGCGTGCCACCAGGCACCTGGAAGAGAATCACTTTTACTCCGCCTTTTCCGCCGCAGCTGTCACCGCAGATGTCGAATCAAGTGAAGTTTCTCTCTGAAGTGCGCAGCAGATTTTGGGAGCAGGATAATCTCTCACCCAATTCTCTGAGTGATGGACCAGTGGCCGAGACCTGGGATGCAACTGACAAACAATCAAGCGAAGGACATGCTTGCCTGACTGTTTTTGCTGGAGGAAACGCGGCCGACACGGGCAGAGGCTGGACGCACGATCAAAGAATGGCGCATTATGCTCTTGAGCTGGAGCGTATTTATCCACGCTACGCTCAAAACTTTATCAAAGGCATTTTTGTCGATTGGCCATCGGATCCCTGGTCGCAAGCCGGTTATTCAGCTCCGGCTCCTGGACAGATTATTACGCTGGGACCAATACTTTATGGTGGACTTGGACGTCTGCATTTCGCAGGTGAACATACAAGCTTTGCGTTTCAAGGGTATATGGAAGGCGGACTTCATTCGGGGGCTTCAGTGGCGAAGCGAATCGCATTGCGCGACAAGGTGGTTGCATGACGACAGGCACAGGCGATACCGCCAGATCTACTTCGAATCTATGCTTCCGCTTGATGAATCATTTAGGTGTACACAAAAGCAACATCTGCATTTCACCTTTAAGTATCAGCGCTGCTCTCCAGTTGACGGTTGCCGCTGCAGGTGGAAACACGCTTAGCGAGATGCTTCAAACACTGGGTCTACATTCATTCGGGCGTGATGAATTGGCTCTCGATTATCGAACCGTATTTGACAGTTTGAATGAAACCAATGACAAATCGCAGTGGAAAGGCGAGGGCGCGTCGGTAAAATTTTTGCTTGCCAATTCTGCCTGGTTTCATCAAAGTGTCCAGGTGCATCCAGGGTTTGCCGATCATGTGCAAACCCAGTACGCAGCGGAATGTGCGAACCTTGATTTTGGCAATGGTAGTTCAATTCAAACGATAAACAATTGGGTGAGTCAAAAAACTTTCGGAAAGATTCCTTCGATAGTTACGCAACTGACTCCGGCCAACTATTTCGTTTTGCTCAATTGCGCATACTTCAGAGCGCGCTGGTCAACACCGTTTCAGGAAAATCGAACGCTGCCGCGCGACTTTTACCTGTCTGACGGCAACGTCATTCAGGTGCCGACAATGCATGGATTCCGCGAGGTCGAATACTTCAACGATCAATACATGGAAATGGTCCAGCTGCCTTATACCGACGATCGATTCAATATGTATTTGATTCAGCCCGCCAAGAACATCGACTTGCCGAGTTTCGTCTCACAAATATCTGTAGAGCACTGGGACTCGTGGATGCCGCGTTTGACCAAGCGAGAAGGGCAGCTGGCATTTCCCAAATTTTGCATGGAATTTGGAGTCTCGCTTGTTTCCTGGCTTTCGCAAATCGGCATAAAAGAGCTTTTCACTCCGCAGGCCGATCTGTGGAACATACTTGCACCTGAGCAGCAAAAGCCTCCTTTCTTGTGCGTGTCAGACATAATGCATAAAGCGTTCATAGACGTGAATGAACTAGGCACTGAAGCCGCTGCAGCCACTTGTGTTACTGCCTACGGCAGCGCGCATATGCCTAAACCACCCTTTGAAATGACGGTAGATCGACCGTTCCTTTTTGTTATGGCGGACAAGGTTACGCGTGTAATTATGTTTGCCGGAGCTGTTTACGATCCGCGCACTGGCGCTCCGACATACTAAGTAGGATTCGTCACTGCTGCACGCTTTGCTCCCAGCGCAATCACGAGGGGCAGCATGAAAAACGGCGCCAAAGCGCTGATAGCCAGTCCCCAGCTCAGTGAAGAATGGTCGGCGATCACTCCGACTACCCAGGGCATGAAAATTCCACCGGCGTTTCCGAATGCCGCTAGTGCACCAAACATGGTGGCGCCGCCGTTGGGATATTTGTCCGCTGTTATAGCCAGCATGGTCGGCCACAAACAGCTGCCTGTCAAACCAGCAAGCACACAAGCGCTCAGAGCAACAATCTTGATTGGGAAGAAAGAACCCAGAAGGAACAAAACAACGGACAGACCGCATCCCCACGCCATGATTGTGATTGGATTCACCTTTTCACTGAGTGCGCCGATTCCCATGCGACCAATTGCCATGCAAATTGAAAAAAGAAACAGCGCCGTGCCGCCCATCCATTGAGGATACTTGAGCCCCAGCTCTGCATAAGCCGGCAGCCATTGTGCCATGCCCAGTTCGGTTGCGCCGCCCAAAAAGATAGCCACCAATGCGCCGAAAAACCAGGCGTCGGAGACGAGTTTTAAAAACGGAGTTCGCACTTCTCCTTCTGCCGTCATCGACGGAAATTTCATTGCTCCCAGGGCAAATATAAGGGCGATAGGCAGAGGAATGAGGATTAGACAGGCAGATCGCCAGGAAATATTGCATTGCAACGCTGCTGTTCCGGCTAACACAGTAACTGTCGCGCCGACACAGTAAAAAGAATGCAGCCAATTCATCGAGGCTGAGCGATTGTCCGGATTCAAGGCGGAGACAATCGGGCTGAGCACCATATCGAGGACACCGGCACCTACGCCAAGAATGAAATTAGCCAGGAGCAGAACTGCGTAATTTGGCGACCAAGATGTGATTGCCAAGCCGATGGCCAGCAGTAGGTTGCCGGCGATTGCAAATGTTTTTGCGCCCATGCGGTCGGCAAGCGGACCGGTGGCGATGATTGCGAAGGTCAAGCCGATAAAGGCCAGAGAGCCGATGCGTCCTAGCTCTTCTTGGGTCAGACCGTTTCCGCTGGCTCCAGGAAATGAGTGTTGGATCGACACGAGAAAAATCGGCAGCAGATTGATGCCTATAGCCAGGCTCATCATCGCGCCGTAGCACAAATATGTGAGTAAACGCGTGCGAATCATTCAGTTATGAACATGCCTTTTCTTTGACCGGGCAGCCCTGTGCCAGCCATTCGCGGACGTCATGCAATGACGTGAACACGCCTTCTGCGATGTTTTTTGATTCTTCAGAGGCCGGAAGGAGATCAGGTACCAGGCAAGAACGCATACCACCGGCACGTGCTGCGAGTAGTCCGCTGTGCGCGTCTTCCAGGATCAAGCAATTGTCGGCTGAAAGCTTCAACTCACCTTGCGCCTTCAGGAAAATATCCGGATTTGGCTTTCCTTTCTCGACCATATCGCCGCCAATCACGACTTGAAAGTATTCGAAGATCTGATGATGTTTCAGGCGTTCGATTGCTTCTTTCTGTACGGTTGATGTACCAACCGCGCAGGGAACGTTGTTTTCTTTGGCCCAGACAAGTAGCTCTTTTACGCCCGGTTTGAGGGGCAAGCCTTCTACTTTGTGCAACTCTTCATATAAGTGAGCAGCGCGTGTGTGGAATTTGTCCTTTGCAAAACCAGATCCAAATTCTTGAGCCAGAACTTCTTCTGCATCGGCGACAGTAATTCCGATTAGCTTCAAATACAGCACATCCGTCAGGTCGAAGCCCATCTCTTTGGCTGCTTGTGTCCATGAGCGTTTGTAATGCATCTCTGTATCGAGAAGCAATCCATCCATATCAAATATCAATGCATGTGGAGTGCGCATGTTTTTTCCTTTTGTTTTGGCGATGACTGATCACCGACTGTAGGGGCGACGCCATGCGTCGCCCGGTTTTGAACTTTATATCGGAACACTGGAACACTGGAACACTGGAACTCTGGAACTCTGGAACTCTGGAACTCTGAATCCGAATTTTGAAAGCCGACGTTTGAGCAGGGCGACGCATGGCGTCGCCCCTACAAGATCAGCAGCAGGGTGTCAGCACTTTTTCGTCTGCTTCAGGAGCCTGAAAAATGTCGACCTTTTTATTGGCGAAGACATTGTCAGTCTCTTCGTTGCAGTAGGTGCTCACTTCACCAATCAAAGCCGGACCACCGACGGGCGCAAATTCGTGCCAGACGCCTGCTGTGAGGGTGACGCGCTCGCCTTCTTTTAGTTCAAATGGTTCGCCTGATTTCTTGGTTTCCATTTTGCGATTGATTTTGATTTCAACCGTTCCTTCCGCTTTGTTTTCTTCCGGATTTTTGTTCCACAAAGTGAACTTCACTTTTCCGTGTCGGACGATGATGTCCTCTTTCTTTTCGTAGTGCGTATGGCATGGTGTTACCATGTTTTCACGCGCATACATGATTTTTTCGCAGTACTCAGGCTCGTTGCAGAGCAGTACTTCGACTAGACCAGCTTTCTCATATTCGCCCAATCCGAAATCAGTGGCACACCATTCCGGCTCAGGAGGAAGCATCCAGTTATGTTTTTTCAAACACTCTGCCGCTTCTTTCAAAAGCAGATTGATTTCGCTTTGCTTCATAATTTTTCTCCTCTTAGCGTTTGGCCGCCACACCTTCGCGGATGTGTTTGAGCGCGCTCTTGGAACTTTCACCGTGATGAAGTACCGCTTGCAGTGCTTTCGTCATGCCGATCGGATCTTCGTGTTGGATGATGTTGCGTCCGTAAATAAGTCCGGCGACACCTTCAGCCACGAGCTTTTCTGTGTGCTCCAGAATTGCTTGATTGGAAGCACGTCCGCCTCCGCGTACGCATACAGGTACACCGGAAGCTGCTTCGATTACTTTGTCGAATACTTCTTCGGGATCGGTCGGGTCTGTTTTGATCAAATCGGCGCCGAGTTCTGCAGCCATGCGAGCAAGTGTCACTACGCGCGCTGGAGTGAGGTCGCCTTCCATATCGCCTTTATTGTTTCTGCGGAAAGATAGCGGTTCGATACCCATCGGCATGCCGTAGCGATCGCAGATATTTTTCATGCTGAGAATATTGTGCACGCACTGCTCGAGCATCTCCGGAAATTCATCCACTTGCAGCAAATTGAGAAGAATGCAGGCGGCGTCGAGGCGAACTGCCATCTCTACTGCCCCTTCGTATGCCTGGCAAAACAGTCGTGATGACGGCAATACATCGTTGTAGAAATTTGCTGTGTCGGCACGCAGCATCAATGCCGGCTTATTGCGCCCGGGCAATTTCTGCAAGTGCGGAGCTTCGCCTGGCGACAACAACATGGCATCCGGGTTCGCGTCAGATAGGGTTTTTACAACCTTGTCCATATTTTCAATGCCATCCAGGAAGGCGGCGTTATTGAACAGAGCATGGTCGATAGCGACGATTAGCGTGCGCTTGGATTCAGGGTGGAATAGGCGATTTAAGCGGTAATGCATGTGAAGTCAACCTCTGAAGTTTTCAACAGTTCAGCCGGGGAGCCATTTGAGTTGGCAGATCTTATCACGCAGCAATGCGTGAGCCAGCGCCTGCACAATACTTTCCAGTATTTTTGGGATGTTAACCGTGCGATTTAATGATGAAATCTCAGCTGACGCTTGCAGAAAATTACCGGTTTGCAACTGGCAAGTCTCACAGGGCAACCGTTTTAACGCAAAAGGGAGAGCCCATCGGTTATCATCTCTTTCTTCAGGCATTTCCCGGCGACTGAATTAAATCCAGAGCGTCTTTGCTGTGCAATCAGGAGAGTTTCATGCAACAAGTCGTCAACAAAGCAAGTGAATTGCTGGCAGGGCTCGATCGCGGCGAATCGCTTCCGTCAAGCTGGTATACGGACCCTGCGATGACTGAACAGGAGATTCACAAGATTTTCCGCAAGAGTTGGCAGTATGTAGGACCAACGCAGCAGCTCAAAGATATTGGCGACTTCATTACTGGTTATGTGGGCGAAATTCCGGTCGTCATCGTTCATAACGAAAACGGGTTGGAAGGCTTCATTAATGTTTGCCGTCATCGCCGCCATGAGGTCATGAAAGGCTGCGGCAATGCCAAGATTATGCAATGCCGCTATCACGCTTGGACGTATGATCTTTGCGGCGAGTTGAAAGCAGCACCGCGCAGCGATCGCGAGCCGAATTTTTCAACAAGCGATTACCCGTTGCTTCCCATTAAGGTAGAAAAATTGGGTCCGTGGGTCTTCGCCAATGCGGACCCTGATTGCCGGCCGTTGGAATCTTATTTCGGGCAGGTTTTGGACATCATTGCTGAAAGCGGTATCGATCTCGACAACCTTGAATTGTGGGAGCGTAGCGAATGGGATGCACGCGCCAATTGGAAGACGATGCTGGAAAATTATCTTGAGTGCTACCACTGTCCGGTTGCTCATCCCGGTTTCAGCGCTGCCATCGATGTCGATCAAGACAGCTATAAGTTGACTGCATACGAGTGGTTTTCCAGTCAGGTTGGCTATGTTCGAGAGTCCGCGCTGGAAGGCAACGCCAAGATCAAGACCTATGATGCCAAAGGCTCAGTCAAACAGGCTCAGTATCACCTGCTCTGGCCCAATTTCACGATTAACATCAATCCCGGTTTCCCGAATCTTTCGGTGGATGTCTGGCTGCCGAATGGTCCCAACACAGGCAAAGGTTTTTCCGAGCAATACTTTGCGCCGGGCGTTGATAAGAAGTGGGCTGAGGAGCTCATTCACTTCAATGTGGAAGTCGGCAATGAGGACGATGTTTTGACTAATTCAGTGCAACTGGGGCTGATTGGCGGCACTCCCAGTGTTGGTCGATTCCTGACCAACAGCGAGCATTTATGCATTCATTTTCAAAAGCTGATCGTCAAAGCAATGTGCGATTAAGTAGTGATGCAAAATCAATTTGAATAGGGCGGGAAACAAGGAAAGTCACACAACAATGCTTCAGGTTTATGACAGTCAAGAGACACGCCGGCTAGAGGAAGACAGGCTCAGGCAGCGTAATTGGAAGCGTTGGGGCCCGTATTTGTCGAACCGCCAGTGGGGCACAGTGCGCGAGGACTACTCGGCGGGCGGGTCTGTCTGGGACTATTTTACCCACGACCATTCGCGCAGCCGTGCCTATCGCTGGGGAGAAGACGGTTTGCTGGGCATTAGCGATCGCGAATGCCGATTGTGCTTTTCACTTTGCTTGTGGAACGGCAAAGATCCAATTTTGAAAGAACGGCTTTACGGGCTCACGGGGCATGAAGGCAATCACGGCGAGGACGTGAAAGAAAACTATTACTACATTGACTCTACAGTCACGCACTCATACATGAAGGCGCTGTACAAGTATCCTCAAAATGAGTTTCCTTACGCCTTGTTGCTTGATGAGAATCGCCGCCGTAGCAGGGCGCTACCCGAGTTTGAACTGTACGACACCGGCGTCTTTGCTAATGACGAATATTTCGATGTGTTTGTTGAGTATGCGAAGAACACGCCGGACGATATTCTCATTAAGGTTTCTATCCACAACCGTTTTTCAGAAGCAAGAACAATCCACTTTTTGCCCACTCTCTGGTTCCGCAATACATGGAGCTTTGGCTCTGCTTACGATCGTGTCGGCACTCGACCACACATGCGATTTGAAAAACCAGGATTGGTTTTGGCTGAGCATGAAACATTAGGCAAGTTCTTTTTTGCTTACGAAACACCACAAGGAGCAAAGGAAGAACCCACGCCACTCTTTACTGAAAACGAAACCAACAACGAGCGACTGTTCGGTTTAGCCAACTCGTCACCGTATGTGAAAGATGCTTTTCACGAATATGTAATCAACAACAAGCAAGACGCAATTAATCCCGATCGCGCCGGCACCAAATTTGCTCCGCATTACATAATTGAAGTCGGCGCAAATAATTCTTGCGTCATCAATCTGCGTCTTTCATCAGAAGAAGAGCGACCCGCTGAGCCATTCGGCAATGAATTCGACAAACTCTTTCTGGTCCGTCTGGCTGAGGCAGATGATCTGTATTACAAAGACGGCGTCATTCACCCTACATTGACGAATGAAGAAAAATTGGTGGCACGTCAGGCTTATGCGGGGCTGCTCTGGACGAAACAGTTTTACCACTACGTGGTTCCGGATTGGCTGGACGGTGACAAGGATCAACCGCCACCTCCGGGACAGCGCAAATTTGGACGCAATAAAGATTGGAAGCACGTCTACAATCGCGACATTGTTTCTATGCCCGACAAGTGGGAGTATCCGTGGTTCGCTGCTTGGGACCTGGCTTTTCACATGATTCCGTTCTCGGACATGGATGCGTACTTCGCCAAGGATCAA
>PNLN01000075.1 GCA_013823055.1 Cyanobacteria bacterium DS2.3.42 | reverse complement strand
TTTTTTGCCGTTGGCATGGAGTTGGGAGTGTGCCAATAGCCACTACTACTGACATCCGGGATTCGGTTGCCCAATTTTAGACCAGTTGAAAGGTTTCCGTGGATGAGCGTTTTGGGGATCCCTTCCAGCCACGCGGTAAGTATTGGATTGAAGCGGATCCATTGGGTCCTGTGACGGATTGAATCGATGTTAGTTCCATCGACAGCGCATCAATATCACTCTTTCCTTACCAATCCTCAAAAAACCAGCCTACCGCGTGAGACTTACAAAGAAAAACGCACAACCAGGCGAGGTTTCAGACGACGCGCTAATCATCAGCTTTTACGTAGCACCGCTCATTTCACTTCCATCCGAAAGCTACCCGAACAGGGGATATTCGTACAGAATTGACATATCACTATGCCCGTTTACTTTGGTACCACTGGGTTTTCAGTGTATGGAAATATTTGCTTTCCTATACACCACGCTTGCCAACCCGTTCTAGAATATTAGTGTGGGCGCATTGGTTGTGGTTATGAGTAAATGAGGTAGTTCAATGAAACCTGGCACCGTGACGTCTTACACAAAGGAGTCTGCCACCTCAAATGCTCTAAGGAGTAAAGAGATGCGAATCAAGTTTGCAGTGGCAGTCAATCCGTCTTCTTGTCCAAAAATCTTGGATCTTCTGGCTGGTGACGGACCCGATTGGATCTTGGAAAGAGTGGCCGAAAATCCGGGCACTACGGCCGAAACACTATCGAAATTGGCAAAGCACAGCAGCGCAGACGTCCGCGCGGCTGTCGCCACGAACAGCAAAACTCTCCTGGACGTTCTCCTTGACCTAGTGCAAGACGAAAGTGTAGACGTACGCTACAGCATCGCCGAAAACCACAACATGCCGATGTGCGTGCTCGAAAGTCTGCGCGATGACGAGAACCCTTATGTTTCAATGCGCGCACAGCGGACAATAGCAAGACTCTCAGAATGCAACATCCTGGCCGGCAGATTCAGTATTATTACAAAACCGTTGAAAGTTAGAAAACTTCAGTTCGGTTAAAAACCCTAGCCGTGCAGCTTGAGCACTGCCACAGCACAAGGCGCGTGGCGCAAAATGTAATTGATCGTGTGTCCGACAAACAAACCCTTTCCAATCTTTGGTTCCGCTCCAAGAACAATCAGGTCTATATCGTTTTGCTGCGCAGCAAGAATTGCAGCTTGGGCGGGATGAGCACTTGTTTGCATAAGTATGGATTCAAAATCGACATCAAGAGCAGACGCCAACTCGCCCAGCGTGTTTTCAATTTCGTGGGTGACATTGCGCTGAATGACGATGCCGCTTTGCGTAGCCTCGCCGTATAGTTCATTTGCTTCCGACTCAGTAATTGATAGGCAAGTGACTTTGGCATTTAGAGATTTCGCAAGCGAAATTCCAAATTCTGCCGCCGTTATCGATCGTTCATTACCGCTGACAGGTACGAGAACTTTCTTTATCTGGCGCTCTTTAGTAGAGTCCGGCTCATACAGGACCAACACACGAGTTGATGTATTAAGGATGACCCCGTCAACCAGCTCACCGAAAACGTACTCGGCATCGGCTGGAGGTTCATCGGTAGCCATAATGATCAGGTCGTACCCGCGATTTCCTTCTTCTGAAATTTCCTTCAGTGGATCGTCGGAGTGCACGGTGCTTTGATAAACACTGACATGATTTCTGTCGACAGCTGCTTTAATACTGGCAAAGGGCTTCTCCGAGTGCTTGTCACCGCGCTTGACCCAGAGCACAGTTGTTTCCATGACTTGAGTCTGACCGATGCTATTCAACAACTTGGCGATAAAACTGTTTCGACCTCTACCGGAAGTTGGCCAGAGCACTCTTCGAATGCCGCTCAGTATGGTGCGAGAACAGCGCTCTTCTCGCTTCATCTTCTCAATTTCTTCGTCAGTGACTTTCACGTTGCCCATAGTCAACTTCATCAGCGGTGCTGCAGTTGCGGTGGAGAACATCGAAATAAAGATGACTATAGCAAACATATCCTGATTGATAATGCCTAGCGAATAGCCGAGCATAGCAAGGATCAAACCAAGAGAACCCTTTGTATTTGCGCCCACTCCAACAGAAAGGGACTCCCATTTTCCAAACCCAGAAAGTTTGCCTGCACCGTAGCATGCTGCCAATTTCACGGCCAACGTTGCCACTGTCAGCAGTATCGTTATTGCTGCAAGTTTTGGCTGAAGCAAGGAAGTCAGGTTGACGCCCAGTCCGCTGGAAGCAAAGAAAATTGGTGCAAAGAATGCCATCGTAACAATCTCTAGCGGTCGCACCACTTTGTGATTGATCACTGGTGTTTGTGAAAGAATTACACCAGCGGCAAAAGCCCCCAATACAATGTGGACGCCGAGCGCTTCGGTTGTAGCTGCGCAAGCCAAAAGCAATACAACCATCGCGGTGACTAATCCATCACTGGTTGAAACATGATCGCTAATGCGCCTGAGTACTGCAAAAAACACCGGTCGCCCGAAGTACATAACAGCGAGAAAACCGATTGTTCCAAATATCGCGACTAGAACTGGATTACCCGCCTGGCTCTCTGATCCCGAGAGAACGACAATGACAGCAAGCAAAAGACAGCAAAGCAGGTCGTGAGCCAATGATGTTGCGACAATCAATTGCCCAACGCCAAGCTTTAGCATTTTGATGTCCATCAATATTTTTGCCACAACCGGAACCGAAGAGGCGGCAAAAACCGTACCAAGGAAAACAGCAAAAGCTAGTTTGTTCTGAAGCTCTCCCATAAGTTGAGGCAGAAGCAAAGAAAAGAGACCACCCACGATCAGTGGTCCGCCCAGTCCAATTAGTCCAAAACATAGAAGCGGCTTGCCAAGCCTTTTTAACATGGCAATGTCTGTTTCCATGCCGGTAAGCATCAGCAAGAAGGAAACACCGATCCAGGAAATGACTTCAATCAGCCTCGACTGAGAACCATCGCGCGGGAAAAGCTGGGATGAGAGATCCGGGAAAAGAGCACCGAAGAAAGTAGGACCAAGAAGCAATCCGGCAAGAATCTGCCCAATGATGGCTGGTTGACCCAAACGCACCATTGCTTCGCCGCAAACCAGAGAGGCAAACAGTAAAAGTGCAATCTCCACAAACAACAGGAGAACTGCATGCTCACTTAAGCCGGAACTTCCGTGGACCTTGCCGTCGCCAGCCGAACTCGTTTTTTCTGTACCGGCGCCGGTACCGCTACCGGTACTACTGCTTGTACTGCTACTGGTACTGGTGCTGGTGCTAGTACTGGAACTGGAGTTGGCAGTGGAGCTAGTGCTGCTGCTCGCATTTGCGGCATTCATCTTTTCTCGAATCTTCAAGATTCGCTTCATCAGTTTGTCGCACCATTGTTGTGCGAGTACCTGTTGTGTTGTACCAACCTCATCAGCATCAGTTTGGGTGACGCTACACAGCACCTTATCTCTGAGGTAGATTACCGGAACCCCATCAAATCCGGTGCGCACAGTCATCGCCGCAGGATCGACAGTCGGGTCATCAATAACACTTTGAATGGTGTCATTGATTAGTTGCCCTCGCTCGATTGCAGACAACAATTTTGTATTCGAAACCGTGAATACTTTTTCTTGGCCTACATACACATCGCAGAACTCATCGACTGCCAATGCCATAGGGCACATTGCGAAACTCGACAAGAAAACGAATGCAAAGACGAAAGCGCATAACGCACTTTTGGCAGTGAGCATATGCAAACGGTTTCTTATGCTTTTACGAATCGGCATCTTAAGAGACTGGAAATCCCCGATCTCTCATGAGCGCGTTAGTGTCCACATCTCGACCGCGGAAATTGCGGAAGGCCACATCGGGTGCAACTGAGTTGCCGACCATGAAGATGGTTTCTCTAAAACGATCGCAAGTCTTGCGGTCGTAGAAGCTACCGGCTTCGACGAATGCCTCTGATGCATCGGCAGACATAGTGTCGGCCCAGATGTACGAGTAGTATCCGGAGGCGTAACCGTCATCGGAGAAGATGTGTCCGAATGCGGTTGGGCGATGGCGCATGATCACCTCTTTCGGGCAATCGATTTCAGTCATTGTCACCTTCTCAAATTCATCCGGTTCAATTGTTTTGTCCGGAGTTGCAGCAAGGTGGATTTTCATATCGTAGATTGCAGAGGCCAAATATTCGGTCGTGCTGAAACCTTGATTGAAAGTCTTAGCCTTTTCAATTTTCGCCACCAGCGCCTCAGGAATTGGCTGACCGGTCTTGTAGTGCAGCGCATACTTACTCAACACTTCGCGAGTGAGTAACCAGCGTTCGTTGACCTGGCTGGGAAACTCGACGAAATCACGTTTGACACTGGTTCCGGCGAGCGACGGGTAGGTAACGTTCGATTGCAAGCCATGCAGTGCGTGCCCGAATTCATGGAAAAGCGTGTTTGCATCGTCCCATGAAATAAGCACGGGCTCGCCCGGTTTTCCTTTCATGTAATTGCAGTTGTTCGAAACGATCGGAGTGACGGTATCTTTGAATTTTTCTTGCGTCCGATACTCGCTCATCCATGCTCCTGAGTTTTTTCCATCGCGTGCATACGGATCGAAATACCACAGACCAATTTGCTTTCCATCACGATGAACTTCATACACAGTGACGTCGGGCTGGACAACCGGAAGACCATCGACTTTCACCATATCGAGACCGTAGACCTGTTTTGCAGCCCAGAACATTCCCTCGCGAATTTTATCGAGCTGCAGGTACTGTTTCACTTCATTCTGATCGATATCGTATTTCGCCTTGCGTACCTTTTCTGCGTAGTAGCGATAATCCCATGGTTCGATCGTAATCTTTGCGCCTTCTGCATCTGCAATTTTTTGCATATCTGCGACTTCCTGGTGCACTCGATTAATTGAAGCTTTCCAAACTCGCAACATCAAACCCATCGCGGCGTCAGGTGTTTTCGCCATGCAATCATCCAGACTCCAGTGCGCATGCGTCGGGAATCCCAAAATGCGCGCGCGCTCGGTACGCAACTTCAATATTTCGCCGATATTCTTTTTATTGTCGTTGGAGTCGTTGTTGTCACCACGCCGCGTCCACATACGCCAACCTTTCTCACGCAAATCTCTGCGAGTCGAGAAAGTTAGGAAAGGCTCCATCGACGAGCGTGTGTTGGTGATCACCCACTTTCCTTTCATTTTGTGCGCTTCAGCTTGCTGTGCGGCGGCCTCGCGCAAGCTGTCGGAAAGTCCGTCAAGGTCGGTTTCTTTTTCCAACACGAGCGTGTACTTTTCTTCGTCAGCGAGTTGGTTGTGACGGAAATTGGTAAACAGCGTCGCCAGCTTTTCATTGATCTCGCGGATACGTTTCTTCTTATCGGCATCGAGCCCGGCACCGGCACGAGTGAACATTTTGTAGTAGACCTCAACGAGCCGTTTTTGCTCGTTGGTCAATCCGGAATTTTCGCGGGCTTCATAGACGGTCTTGATGCGCTGGAACAATTCATCATTCTGAATGATTTCATCATCGAACTTCGCGATGATAGGAGTCATTTCAGTCTCAATCGCTTGCATCGTCTTGTCGTTCATCGTCGATGTATAAACGCTGAAGTAGCGATATGCGTTGCTAAGCGGACGACCGGAATCCTCGAGAACCAATATGGTGTTTTCGAAGGTCGGCTTTTCCGTTTGGCTCGTTAGCGCTTTAATCTCCGCGCGCTTGAGATCCATCCCCTTCAAAATCGAGGGCTTGAAGTCAGATATCTTGACGAGGTCAAAACGCGGAAAACCGTTGTGCGCGCCTGTCCACTTATCCAAAAGCGGTCCGATAGTCACTGTTTCGGCAATAGACTGCTGCAAACTCATAGCAAATCCTCCACTCAGCATGACAACGGCGGCACTGCCCTTCAGGAAAGTTCTTCTATTCATTGGGACCTTGTTTGGACGGGGAGCGAAGGTTATTTTCTCACGCCTGGCGACAATGCGCATTTCTTGCGGAATCGTCAGTTAATCTTGCGTTTGCCCACGGCTCCGCTTTTTCGGGTTTCTTCGTACGCCCGGATGTATTCATCTGGGCTGGCGATGCGAATGGCAGCGCCGATGACATCGAGCGGCAAGTCTTCAAGCTTTTTGAAACGCACGCACGATTTGCCGCAGTCGAGCTTCTTTCCAGCTTTATCGAATTCTTTGCGCAACCAGTCTTCGTTAAACTCGTCATTAGTACCGCAATAAAGCGCCGAAAGATACACGGCATAGTAATTCTTCTGTGCTGCTAAGGCGGCACAGCCGAGTGGCTGCTTGTTGTACGTATTGGGATAACGAGAGAGGGGAATTTCGTAGCAAATCATGCCCCAATTCATGGTTTCTTCATAACCTTCCGGAAGGTTCTTCAAAATTACATCGCGAACAGCAGAAACAACAGCGCGACGCTCCGCCGGCAGTTCATCCAAATACTCCTTCACTGTTGCCGCTTTACTGCTGACCATGGGACTGCACCTGGAGCAAATCCTTGACGGTTTTCACCTGCTCATGATCTAGATTTGAACGCATCCACCTTTCAGCAGCCCGCCGCGCAGTGTCATTCGTAGGATCAATTCTCAGCATCTCTATCATTACGTCAGGCATTCCCTTACTAAAAGTGGAGAGTCTCTCGTTTGCCTTTTTTATCAACTCATCATCAGGAGCAATGCGCAAAAGATCCGCGTGCAGCCATGTTAGGTGCTGATATTGCCCCCATGTCTCCCTCGCGATTTTAATTGAATCATCATCAGGATTCGCGTTTAGCAGCGCACCAGCCAAGACAGGTACTCTGTCCATAGGTGACTGCTTTCCGAGTATCTGTTTCGCTTGCGTGACAAACTCCGGATCCTGCGGATCTCCTCTTCTATGGGCACTACTGAGAATACCGTTGAGAGCCATTTCTGCACTCTGAGATTTCGTGTGTTTGCGATACCATTCTTTCGCGTTGCGAATGTCATCATCCGATCGCATCAAGGTCAGCAAGTCATTATAGATTCTGCCGTTGTGCTCGAAGTCTGGATTATTTGCAAGCCATTCTCTTGAAAGGTCCGCCACCCGAGGCAAAAGAACCTGGTGGGCCTGAGATTTCCCACGCATCAAATGACTAAGCAGCATCCAGATATTTTCCGTTTTGTCCTGATTGCGTTTGACCCACCGAATGATTTCTTCGAGTACTTCCGGAGATTCAGAAAATAAGGCAAGGCTGGACATATCAATATCGATATCTACGTTAGCAATGTTTCTTTCAATCCACCGCAAAAGTAGCTTGTCTCGCGAAGGGCACCGATTTTCGTAACCATGCAATGACGCCCAGACATGGCTGGATGGTTCGACTTCAAATCTTCTTTCTATGGCGGCGAAAAGACGATCTGGAATTCGCGGAAGTTGAGCCGCTGCTCTGACAATCAAAATCAAAGCATTTACATCAGGATAAGTTTTCACATAGTTGGTCGCCATATACATGGCGTCATTATTTCCGTACTTCGAGAGCCACTTTCCAACCAATCTCGGAGCACTCTCCTGTTTAGGAAAAAGCTTTATCCACTTTCGTGCAAAAGTTACCAAAATCTTGTCGTCATGGATTTCCATCAAGTCCATGATGAGCTTCCCGGTACTTTCTTCCAGTTCTCCGGACTTAAGCCTCGCAAGACCCTCGTCATAGAAGGCCTCATTTTCTTCAGGAGATCGATTTGCGCAAGAACTCAAAGTCTAACCTTAGAAACCGCGTGGACGACTATTGTAGCGCCTCATAGAGTTTTGTTAGGAAGCATCGCTCTATTTAATCCAGCGCCTTTGAACTTTTTGCGCGCGAATTCCGTATTAGGTCATAGAACCCATGGCGAGGAAAAAGCGATGACAAAGAAAATTACCTTACGTGAGCCAGAGCGGCATATGATTTCCATGTTTTGCGATATGGAGCCGACCTTTGAAGACGACATGCACGATTTGGTGTGCCAGGCGTTTACGACCGAGGATGGAAAACTTCTTGCTCTAACTCACTTTTCCATGAATCCGGAATACTTGCTGCTCGGTGTCATAGCAAATACGGTGATAGTGGAAGTGATGGTTCACCACAACCCGGCAATCCAGTCAATTTCAGAAGTATGGAATTATCTGGAAGACGGACTGAATCTCTTGGGCTTGACAGAACTAGGTCAAAAGGTGAGAAGTCATATCAACGAAGTTTCGGCCTCGTTGCAAGACGAAGATAACTTCGAATACTTTCAAAGCAAGCTTGATGAGTGCATAGCACGACATAAGCACCTATGCAGTTTCTCGAGCACAACTATAAATAGGTAAACCTCAAGGACTAGATACTGAAAAGCTCGCCCCTGCGGCAATACAGGAGGGCGCAATTGACAAACAAGCCTATTGCGCATATACTGGATATAAAGGTCCAGATATCCAATTTGTAACGAAAACCATGATTTCACAAACAACCGAGTACGCACTACGAGCAGTTGTCTTTCTGGCAGAAAACCAGGACGGCGGGCAAACTACAGAGCAGATTGCCAAATCCACTCAAATACCAGCTGCCTACCTATCTAAGGTATTACAGCAGCTGACCAGAGCGTCTTTAGTGCAATCGCAGCGCGGGCTGCGCGGAGGTTTTACCTTGAGTACGACTGCAGATAAAGTCAGCGTCCTCGATGTTGTGAACGCAGTCGACCCGATCAAGCGCATAAGGGAATGCCCGCTTGGGCTGCCGGCACATGCAACAAGCCTGTGCAAGTTGCATAAGCAACTTGATGAAGCCACTGCGTTAGTGGAGAAAGCGTTTGCTGGAGCGACGATAGAAGACCTACTAACAAAACCAAAATCAGAAATTGTCTTCACCTTCCCGCCACCAAAGACGGAAGCGAAGAAGTCCACTAGGAGGAAGCCATGAAAACAGAACGTCATATTTGCACAGTATGCAACTTTATATACGAAGCGCCTTGCAGTCCGGAAGAATGCGGATGCGATGCGTCATTTGAAGCACTGCCGGAACAGTGGCTATGCCCAGGTTGCGGCGGAGAGAAAGACAAATATCAACCTTGCTCATGCATTAAGGTGACAGCATCCGAAAACTCAGAAGCAAGCAACAATAATTCTACATTTCAAAAATCGGTAAGCTCAAATTGCCAGGTACACTAACATGTTCAGCGTAGAAAACAAAGATACAACAAGACCGTATGCAGCCAGCGAAAGCCGCGCAGAAAAGCTCTGCATCACAACCGAGCAGATCGAAAAAATCGTTTCTGGATTCTATGAGAAAGTTCAGCAAGACGAAATACTCGGTCCCATCTTCGAAAAAGAGATGACGGAAGACTGGGATCATCACCTCATGAAGATGAATAGTTTCTGGGCGACCGTAATGTTTGGACAAGGATCGTACAAGGGCAATCCGCTTCAGGTTCATGGAAAAATACAACAACTGACCAAAGCGCATTTCGACCACTGGCTATGCTTGTTCGAATCGACTCTGAAAGAAGTCTGCACAAACAGTGAGCAGGTTGAAGACTTCCTCAGCCGGGCGCGCAGAATGGCCGTTGTTCTGAACGCCGGACGAAACTGAAACCAAAGATTGCCAATTGAAAGCGTTCTGATCAATTTCAGAGCGAAGGAGGAGACATGTTAATTAACGAAGAAAGCACAGTCCAAGAAATTCTCGAAGTATGCCCTGAAGCCGTGAAAGTCTTTGATGAGCATGGTGTCAACATAGGACTCGAATGCCCTGAAAGCATTCTTGAAACAGCCCTATCGATCTGCGAAGGCATGTGCCACATCGACGATCTAGAAGGACTTATCAAAGACCTTCAAGAATTCACTGGAAAGTGAATCACTTCCCCAGGATTTCCTTCACTGCCTTCGTGCAGCGAGGGAAAGCCTTGCTCAAACCGACCGCGCGAAGATCTTCGTTAGGAGCAACAATCGCGCTGAACAATTCGGCAAACATTTCATGAATGCCGTTTTTGTTGCGCTCCATGAGCCCGAAGCGTTACGGTGCTGTCAACAAAGCAAGGAAAGCCTTGATGTTTTCTTTCATAACTTGAGGGCGTTTGTGCACTTTGGTCAAAACGATGGTGCCATTCAAGCTGGCTAACAGAACTTGCGCCGCAAGTTTTGCAGAAACATCGGATCGAAACTCACCCAACTGAATTCCTTCTTGAATTACCTCGGCCAATCCTTGCTGATAGCGCTCGAAGTACTGTGAGATGCGCTCGCGAAATGCCGGAATGAAATCACTGGTTTCCGTCGCTAAATTTACGAATGGACAACCTTTGTTGCAGCACTCGGACTCCATCATATCTGCCATGCCTTTCAAAAGCTTTTCGAGACGCTTGCGCGGAGAAAGCGTCTTAATCGAAAGCACAGGGTCAAGCATTTGTGTGAAAAACATATCCGACATCGCGTCCAATGCAGCAAGACAGAGATCTTCTTTGGATTTGAAGTGATAGTAAAAATTGCTCTTGCTGACGCCGGCAGCTTCCAGGATGCTGTTGATGCCCATCGCTTCAAAACCACGCGAAGACATCAGCTCAATCGTTGCCTCTATGAGCTTTTGCCGGCTGCCGCTGGTGGTGTCGGTGGTCGTGGGCATTTATTAACTCTAGAACCGTTCTGTCCTAAGTATATCTTAATTCTTAAATCGATCAAGGGGGCAAGGCTCGAAAAGGTGCGCCTGTGTAAAGTTTCACGTTCGCGCCCCCGCGTCCCAATCCATTAATAGTATCCATTTTGGGCCTTGATTAGGACAGACCGGTATGATTCAATCGTTAGTACAGACCGGTCCTATCTACCAAGTCCATTAGCAAAGCCCGAAGGAGATTTATAAATGAGTAGTTCATGCGACCAAACACAAGGTTCTGGAACTTGCGCGGAGACAGCAACACAACATGGTGGCGACAGCGAATGTTGCAACATGCCTGAAAAGTTGCTTTGCCTGGCAGATGAAGCTTGGAAAGAAGTCGTCAAAGACAAAATCAAAAAGGAAATTGAGAAGAACGCAGGTGCAAAACTTGATGCGCTGGCCAAATTAGTTGCAGAAGCGAACCACACGAAGTGGACGCATTTGATTGAAGGCAAACAAAAATGCGATCAGTATAAAGACCAAGTGAAAGAAGTTTTCTTGTCGCTATCCAAGTAGCCCTTCTTGGAGCACTCGGAGTTTCTTGCAGTTCTTCCAGTTCTCCCGGTCGGAATCCAGCAGAGAGAGCACCCCGGCTCTCTCTGAACTGGACCGATTAAGACCTCGACTAGAGGAAGTGAGGATGGAATCATGTTCAAAATTAGAAATGAGACATTAGCATTTTCGCTAATCGCACTTCTCAGTTTTATAACGCCCGTGTGGGCCACAGATGAGCTAGCGTACCTACCGACACCGTCGGCGTCATTGGCCCAGTCTTTGTCACCGCAAGTGGTGCATAGAAGAAAAACACGTCCAACGATTGCGCTGGCACTTGGTGGTGGAGGTGTGAGAGGAGCGGCACACATTGGAGTGCTCAGAGTTCTTGAACGCGAAAACCTGCCGGTCGACTTTATCGTTGGAAGCAGCATGGGGGCCATTGTTGGCGGCATGTATGCAGCCGGTGTTCCGCTTGAAACACTGGAAGCGATGTTTCGCGATCGTTCACTATTCAAGGCATATACTCCAGTCTCCGACACTTTGAAGTTGATGACAATTCCAACTTCGATGGTAGTACGATCGGCAAAACTTGCCATCGGTTTCAAAACAAATACAATCGGACTTCATTCCAGCAACAAAATCGCGTCCTTTGTAGATAGCCATGTTTCACCATATCGCCGCAACATCGAACACGCGGAAATTCCATTTGTTGCGGTTGCGACAAACCTCCTCGACGGCAAACCATATGCACTCGAATACGGAAATCTTGGTAGGGCCGTTCAAGCAAGCTCAGCGATTCCTTTTTACGTAAAACCAGTTGAGATTGATGGAAAATTTCTGGTTGATGGTGCGCTGCGCGCGAATGTTCCCACGGTTCAAGCGCGACAAAGCCGTGCAGACATTGTCATCGCAGTGAATGTAGATGAGGAACTGCAAGACATAAGTCCTGCAACACTCAAACGCGTGACGCCATACGGAAATCGAATTCTGAGCATTATACTTGCAGAAGTAGACGGTCACCATTCTGATATCGCCGACGTCGAAATTCGTCCGGTCTTGTCACCCATGCCGCTCTACTCGCGCAGTGCTCGCGATGCAGAAAGAGCAATGAGAGCCGGCGAAGCAGCAGCAGAAAATGCGCTGCCGCAAATCAAACTTTTATTGAACAGCAAGTTGGCAGCCGGTAAAGACTCGGTCGTGAGTAGTTTCTAGACGCAATTCAATTGATTCGATCTAAAGAAACACCAGGGGCACGGGAATTGCACACCAATTGCACGCAACTGCCAATATCATCCGAAAAAGTCTTCAAAATGGCGTTGCAAACTATAAACAATGAACGAAATCCAGCACAACAAGACAAATCATGCAGAATCAGAATTTGAGATTTCAGCTTCAGATACGCTGGCGCAGGAAATTTATGCCAACTCAAATCTGATGCGTGCGGAAGGTCAAACATATGTAGCCACCCCAAGCCGAGATAGGGAGGGCAGGAACTCCGAAGCACAGACCTGGCAAGTATTGCCCAAGAAAAGTGATGAAAAACAACCTCAGCCATACTATGGGTTTGGTCACACTGAGCGCCAATTGTTTGACCACGTTGGACAAACATGGAAGCAGGTCCTGACTGGCTCTCAGGCAAGAAATCATCTCGTTATGAGAATGCACGTGCGGACAAACGAAGCCCCGACTATAGTTCATAGATAAGTCGCTCTCGTTTCGTAGAAATACGCACTGGGCTAATGTTTCAGTCACAATTTAATCACGTTGGGGCATTAGCATTTAGGCACATCGGGATCATAGTGACTGCACGCCATCTATAGGATGTTGGCCATGAACGAGCATGAGTTTTTACGGGCGAGTCTCCCTGCGGAAATTATCACAGGGCAACAAAGATTGTTTGACAGAAACCTTCCAATGATGCAATCCGCCACAGACGTCTGGGACAGCTACAGAATGCCGGAGGTACGGCAGTTGTCCGCCCAGCCGACCGAAACAGCCGCAGCATTTGCAGCAGGACCAGCAATTGCGGCAAGAGAATCAATCGGGGCAGACGCAGAGCAATCAGCGCAAAGCGACATGAGACCGTCATACGACTATGTCCGCGCTTCAGTGAACAGTGAGTCGCAAAAGAAAGACGAGCCGTCTAACCTTTTAGTTGTAGGAGTTGAACTAGCTGCGGCGGCACTTTTGGTTCGCTTTGGGTGGAAACACTTTGCCAAGAACGGCGGTCGCGCGATTGGAGAAGTGGAAAACCTAACGAGTGAAGTTGGCGCAAAGCTAAGTAGCCTGGGCGCGAAGCTAAATGGATCCGCTCCGAAATCATTCACATCGTCTCCGATTATTGATGCGCCTTCCAAGAGTGTCATCAATACTCATCCATTGCCGCGGATAAGAACGAAAGAAAGAGACTCCGATCCTCTCAGAGTCGGCTATAGCCCAAAGTGAGCAATGCGAAGCAGCGGCGAGGGCATATCCGAGTGGAACACCGTTGCGCAGAAGAACGTAGATTTTCATAACACACCTCCAGTTGTGAGTGGCTCACGACGCACAAAGTTGTATTTAGTCGCCTTAAGCTTGCCCCTGCATATGAATTGCAGCGGTGATTTAGTTTTGGTTTGTTGTCAGTTTTAGTTCTTGTTCCCGCGCCGGTCGCGAGGCACTATATTCAGTGCCTCAACAACCTTCGCAGTTTCCTTTATGTTGCTTAGCCTTTGACGCAGACTACTTGTTTCAACGTGTGGACAATGTCCACCAGGTCTTTCTGCGCTTCCATCACGGCGTCGATTGACTTGTATGCCATCGGAGTTTCGTCGATGACATCAGCATCTTTTCGGCACTCGACACCGGCAGTCGCTTTTTCGTGATCGGCTAAAGTGAATTTCTTCTTCGCCTCACCACGAGACATCGCTCGGCCTGCTCCGTGCGAGCAGCTGTTGAAGCTTTCAGGATTTCCTTTTCCTCTCACGATGTATGACCTGGTGCCCATGGAACCCGGGATGATTCCCAGATCGCCTTCCTGCGCCCTGACTGCACCTTTTCTCGTCACGTAGATGTTTTCACCGTAGTGATTTTCGAGTGCGGCGTAGTTGTGGTGGCAGTTGACGACTTCCGAGGTAATCTCGAATTCGGGCAACTTGCACTTGCGAAGCGCAGCAATCACCGAGCTAAGCATGACGTCTCTGTTTGTTTGCGCAAATTTTTGCGCCCACATCAACGCCTTCCAATACTCGTTGAAGTTGTCTGTGCCTTCAGGCAAGTATGCGAGATCCATGTCCGGCACACTGATGCACCATTTCTCCATGTCCTTCTTCGCAAGTTCGATGAAGTATTTTCCGATTGCATTTCCGATTCCTCTGGATCCAGAGTGAAGCATTATCCAAACGGCATTATCCTCGTCTACGCAGATTTCAATGAAGTGGTTTCCAGTGCCTAGCGAGCCAAGATGCGTAATTGTGTTAGATCTTGCAAGTTTGGGATGTTTATCCACGATTCTCTTATGTCCTTCAGCAAGCCCGACCCATGCATCCTCCACCGCTTTCGGTGCGTCTTTCCACGCACCTCTGTCGTTAGGACCGCCATTGTCGGTCCTACCGTGAGGAACGGCGGATTCGATTGCCTGCCTGATTGATGCCAGGTCGTCCGGAAGATCGGACGCGCGCAGACTCGTACGTGCAGCGACCATGCCGCAACCAATGTCGACGCCTACGCCTGCCGGAATAATCGCCTTTCTGGTAGGTATGACACTGCCGACAGTGGCGCCCATACCCCAGTGACAATCGGGCATGGCAGCGACCCATCTAAAAACAAACGGCATCTTCGTTATGTTGGCCAACTGTTTGCGCGCCTCGTCTTCGAGCTGCACGCCGCGGGTCCACATCTTGACCGGAACTCCGCCCTCAGTGCGCATAACGTCATATGTTTTGTCTTTTGGGTTAAAAATCTCCATGTCCGTGTCCTCTGTTATTTTCTTTGTTTCACTTTCATTGTTATTCGGAAAGAGTGGGATTCGAACCCACGGACGGACAATAGCCGTCTACGTCTTAGCAGAACGTCGCCTTAGGCCTCTCAGCCATCTTCCCTCAGATTCGCATACATAGATAAACTAAAAGCCCCTTCGTTTCTGAAAGGGCTCGCTTAATGACTACAGATGCTTTCGATCAGTTATTTACGCCTGTGTCACTCCGAGCCCCGACTTCACGGTGCCGTTCATTCTTTCTTCGCGACTGGCTGTAAATAATATGTCCATACCTTCCATTATCCTGGTTTGGAAAACATTGTCAAGCCACACCGCGGAACTGCTAAAATTCCAGCATGGGAATTGCACAACCAATAGTTCAAACGGGACATCCGGTACTACGCGCAGAAGGGCGTGAGCTGACGCGCGACGAAATCAAGTCCGCGGAGATTCAAGAGCTTATCGAAAACATGCGCGAGTCAATGCGGCTTGCAGTAGGGGTAGGCTTGGCTGCGCCGCAAATTGGAGAGTCGCTAAAACTCGCAGTAATCGAAGATGACGCCGGCGAAAAAACAAAATTAAATCAAGAACAATTGAACGAACGGGAAAGATACCCAGTTCCATTTCATGTCTTGATAAATCCAGTGCTGCAACCTGTCGGAGATGAGAAAGTAGATTTTTTCGAAGGCTGCTTGAGTGTGCACGGATTTGCCGCCCGAGTCGCGCGCTATAGAGCAGTTAGTGTGACTGCACTAAACGAGCATGGTGACGAAGTTTCCATCAAGGCACATGGATGGTACGCTCGTATTTTGCAGCATGAGATCGATCACTTGAATGGAATTCTCTACATCGACCGAATGTATTCGACAACTTTTACTAATGTAGAAAACAAAATGCGTTATTGGGATTAATGCCGATAGAACTTGTAAAACCGTGCAAGGAATTTTTGCCTTCCTATTTAGAGGCTCTATCAGAAGGCACTCACTGCAATATGGCACTTGGTGCATTCGCAGATGAATCGGTTGACGAAATTTCACGCGATCCTGATGAATACCTCAAAAGGATAAATGACACCTCTCCTCGCGTCGTCGAGCTGCCAGACGGTTCGTCATACACGATTGCAGACCATGCACTGTTTTGGCTTGTTGATGGTACGCGATATCTCGGTTCTGTATCACTGCGATTCGCCGGCGACAAAGAAGTCATTGAAGAATTTGGCGGTCACATTGGAGTTGCAATTAGACCAGGACTCCTGAACAAAGGGTACGGCGTAAGAGCCGCTACATTGGCGTGGCAACTTGCAGGTGCTTACTTCAAAGAGAGAGGCATAAACCCGATCTTCGTCTCCTGCAATCCAACCAACACCGCTTCAAAAAGACTGATCGAGCACAATGGTGGCAAGCTGGTGCAAGAGAAGAGTGACGCATTCGGCACCGGACCAAGTCTAATTTATGTCATTGATTTATGTGCGCTAGAGCAGCAGAACAAGAATTCTTGAGATTAGGAAACATTTGTTCTAAAAGTCAGATGGACTTCAACTTCAAGGACCGTAAAACTCCACGACCACGTTTGTTTTGCTTACGATAAGCGGCAAAGGTTGAGTGATTTTCAATCGCTTCAAACCTTTGAGGGCGTTTTTCTTATATTCACTCTTCATGGTCCAAACAGATTTCGGAGAACTTCCAGTAACAATATCGACTGTAAGGTTCGAGATTGTCAGCGTTTCATCAACGGTGAATTGCGCTTTTGCGTGAATTTCCGAAGCAATCAGAGTAGGCGACTTCCATAGCCTCCACAGTGCTTCACGCAATGGGACTACAAATTGAGCGACTTCCTCGGGTGCAGGCCGTCCACTGAGAAGGTCGTCGGAAAAATGCACTATTACGCGCGATTCGCTTGTGAAGCCATCGGGAGTCACGGCGTTTAAACAGTCGCGAAGTTTATCCATCGCGTCCTTATTCATATTTACTTGATGCATGATTCGATGCAGCGCTGGTGCAGCATCGTCGCCACCAATGTCGGATATACGGAACATCGATTGATAGAAAGCACTCTCAATAATTTTGTCGTAATGATAGACCTTACGAACAAGCGGGTCGTCCTCGCGATTCATCCATGCCCATATGGAGAGGGTCGCCAACGCATGCGGCTCAGTTTCTTTCTCGAAAAGCCTTTTAAGTTCTTGTGTGCGTTGGTCTTCTTTTTTCTCCGACCAATCCGAATTGTTCTGCTTTGCCAGCGCAACAATCTGAGCTTCAATCGCTTTTAAATGCTTGTCACCATACACACTGACCGGTTTTGGTTTTGGTGTAACAGGCACAGGAAGATCTTCTTTGCGATCGCTATCCGATATTGCCAGGCACGGCGGAACGCAAGCCAAAACGCCTGCCGTCGCACTCAGCAATAAGCAGCTCGATAAAGTACCGGAAAAAAAACGCATAGAACCCAATTTCAACCCTGTCTAATCCAGCATTCAGTAAAAATCGATCATTTGAAAGATTGTACAGCCTGTTTGCTAAATGATCCAAAACACGAACTTGACATGAGCTTGAGGGTCGGTATATATTGGCGTATTAGTTATCAATCGCTGCCCGCGAAAGGAGGCGCTACATGGAGAATGTCATTGCTACACACGGATACGATGCCGTCTTCCGTTGCGCTTCTATTGTGAATCGCTGAAGCAAGATTTTGCGCTTTGTGAATTGACGCACGTATCCCTTTGTTTGCACCACGGCAAATATAAGGAATAGGTCAATGTTGCCAACACACATTGCGGCTCTCGTTGAGCCGCCATTCGAATGCGGGCGTATTGTCTCGCAAGATCGTGGGTCTTACTTGGTCACCACGAACAGTAGTGAAATGCGCGCTGAAATCACGGGCGCATTTAGATATGCTTCGAACGTCGCCTCAGATTTTCCGATCGTAGGTGACTATGTAGCAATTCAAACTTCGCTCAGTGAAAACGGCAGCGAAGACGGTATCTGCATGATTCATCGATTACTGCCGCGCAAGAATTTTTTCGCGCGTCGTGCAATTGATGGTGGAGTGGATTTGCAACCAATTGCAGCCAACCTCGATACTCTGTTCATAACGATAGCGTTGAATAGAGACTTCAACCTGCGGCGGCTGGAGAGATATCTAATCGCCGCAGCGGGATTCAACGTACCTTGTGCGATTGCGTTGACAAAAATCGACTTGGTGGAGGATCCTGCGGAATTCATTTCGGCAGCAAAATCAATTGCATGCGAAGCGCCAGTAATTGCACTGTCTGCAATGGAAAGCAAAGGAATAGACGAGCTTCTACCATTTCTGGGAACTGACAAAACAATCGCTTTTGTCGGATCAAGCGGAGTCGGTAAATCTACGCTAATCAACACCTTGCTTAAAGAGGAAAGGCTGGCGGTGAAAGATATCAGCTCTCAAATCCAGAAGGGTCGCCACACAACGACAAGAAGGCTACTCATTCAACTCAAAGACGGAACATCTATCATCGATACGCCCGGCATGCGGGAATTAGCGCTGGCAGATGCAGAAGATGGTGTAAATACTGTTTTCGGCGACGTCACCCAGCTCGCGGAAGAATGCCGCTTTCGCGACTGCAAACACCGCGCTGAGCCTGGTTGCGCTGTCCGAGAAAATCTTGACAGCGAGAACTACTCACGTTGGTGCAAGCTAGAACGTGAGGCTGCCTACGAAACTCGTAAAACAGATCGTGTAGCGGCAGAAGTGGAAAAAGCGAGGTGGAAAGCAATCAATAAAGCCAATAGAGGAAGAAAGCGATTTTAGCCCGTCGTCGGCGACGGGACAATCTCGTCGGTTTCGATCATCTTTTGCGTTGAACTCATAGCAAGTCTGTCGCAAACTTCAGCTTCTAGAGAGAATCTCCTGGGCATTGAAAAATTGTGCGGTGGTGCCACCATCAACAACCAAAACTTGCCCTGTTATGAAGGAGGCGACCTCCATTGAAAGAAACGCGACAGCGGCTGAAACTTCCTCTGGTTTTCCGATGCGCTTGAGCATCGCAACATTTTCAACAGCAGTGCGAAACACAGGGTCTTTTAGAATTCCCTCAGTCAGAGGAGTTTCAATGTAGCCTGGAGCAATTGCGTTGACACGAATCTTTTCAGAGGCCCATTCTTGCGCAAGAGCTTTTGTGGCCTGGTTAAGGGCGGCTTTCGTTACTCCGTACATCAAACCGGACCCGACCGTGCCCAATCCGGCAATCGAGGTTATGAAAACGACGTTAGCATCTTTGCCCTTCAGCAGCCAGGGATGCGCCTCACGGCACATCGCCAATGCAGAGTTCAAATTAGTCTCCAGCAGATGACTCAAATCATCCTCTGAAACTTCCATAAATTTCTTGCGAATGTTCGTACCGACGTTATTAACCAAAATATCAAGCCGCCCGATCTTCTCTACTACTTTGAAAATTTCCTTACGTCCCTCGGGGGTAGTCACATCAGCTGCTACCACATGAATTTTCGCTGACTTGCCAACGCCGCTGCCGGCCGCATCGTTGAGAGCCTCCTCACCGCGGGCAACCATAATCACTTCAGCACCAAGATCAGCAAACTCCTTCGAGCACGCCAGCCCGATTCCTTTAGACGCGCCCGTAATCAAGGCAACCTTGTTTTCGAGAGTCCAGCGTTTTGACATTGCGAATGCTCCAAGCTTGGGGGAGCACTAGTATACGCAATTTAGCAACCTACAAACTCCTTGAAGATACTCTTTGCTTGCTCCTGACAGAGCGAAGCATCGCCGATGCCCTGATTTTGCAAGTGGCTGCTCAAGGCGCTCAAGACGGCAAAGACTTCGGGACTGTCCTTGCCATACGACTCTTTGGCAGATTGATAGGCTCGCTGGTAAATGATGGGTTGCAGTTCTGGTGTCGCATTCTGTGCCGCAGAGAGTAGCATCTTATACTTCTCTATTTTCATATCGGGTCCCCCTTACCCTCTACAGTGACACTCAGATGTGAGGAAACTGTGAAGGGTTCGGTAGACGGCGAAACGGGATGCTTTGTTGCCGCATCTGGAAAATTCTTCGAGTAAAAACCATTGGCCTCGGGCTTTGGTTAGATCCGTACAAACCAACGAGAACGCTGGCTTCTTCGCCAACCCGTTCTTCACTGGTAACCTGCGCGGCGGTCCCGGCCACTATCACTCGAAAGTGTGAGTAAGAACACCTTCATATATGCAAGAAAACGCGAAAGACCACTACTTCGGTTCCCCCTTTAGTCTGATGTCTCCAGCGAGCCAGACAAACTAAGATTGGAACAGAGAGAGGGTATTCAAAATGCATTCCATCGCTACACGGCTGGGCGCTAGACGGCGCGACCGTGCAAAACAAGTTTTGTTGAGGCGAACCGGGCAGACACTCGCGTACGTTCTTGCAATATACGTGCTTCTCTTCCTAATCGGCCTTCCCCTGATCGATTTCTGCACACTTGGACTGCGCAGCCAGGCTCTATTTATGGCCGCTCACGATAGCGCGTTTAACGCATCAAAATGCAAGAGCTTTCTGGTAGATATCTCCAGTTCGGAGCAGGCTGCAAAAACCGTAGCCGAATCAAGCGCGCTGAGGGCCGCATCATTAATGAATGGAACTACCATCGACTCAGTAGTCACTAGTATTTTAGTTACCAATATAAACAGCCTTGCTACCACGCGACAAACAGCGCCGCTAAGCCAACCGGCGGACACAAGCCAGTATGTTTACCAGATCGAAGTTGTTGTAACAGGGCGCGTGAAGCCATTGCTAATGTTCAGCCGCAACATTTTTGGTGACATCCCCGGCCTCACCCAAGAGCTGAAGCTGGCAGTGAGAGCATGCGAAAACTGTGAGTCTACCCAAGGTCTGACAATGTAGGTCAACGTTCATGCAAAAGTCACGACGATCTAACAGAGGCGTAAGTCTCATCACCTTGGCTCTTGTAATGGGAATCTTTGTAGCGCTTCCCTTGGGATTGCTGGTTTTCGAAATCCATCGCGCCGAGCTGGCCCGCCAGCAATTGCGTGCAGTCTGTGAATCAGCGGCCTTAGGTGCGGCAGCAACCCTGGCTGGATCGGACATTCAAGATGCGCTCGAAGCGCAAACAAATGCTATGAGTGCGGCACTATCGCTATTCAGGTCAAACAGCATTATTGGTTGTCCACTGAACAATGCTTACATGGCTCAATCTCTGAATACCATACCGCCAGTTCGATCAGGTAGTCTTTATGTTCAGTTTCTTGACCCAAACAACAATATGCAAGTGGTGACCATTGGCGATCCGCGAGGCAAAGTTGTAAAAGTTACTGGTACATTCACTCTCGTACCGTCATTTGGGGCTTATTTGCATATTGGTGCAGTGCCGATCTGTTCAGCAGCGTCGGGAGGTGTCCCCACTCTAGATGTGGTGCTCTGCTTCGACCTGTCCGGCTCAATTGATGATCAAACGCCTGTTACATTCGTGCGGCGCCAATGGGATCCTACGAACAGCAAAATTGCATATAACATAACCAGTGCTCGCGCAGGCTCTCCAGCAGGTACAAATGCAAACGGCAAACTTTACGACGTCCTGGGTCCGCCTTCAACGGGAAGCAGAACAAACGCGGTTTTTCCTCAATGGTTGTCCAGTTCGAATCAGAGCGACCATCGCTATGCACTCTCATTCAGTGAAGACGGCGCGGCCAATGGACTAAGAGGTTCGCCGAATGCAGGCTCTCCTCCGGGCAATTGCCCACCGGGCAATGCGTCTGTCGGTGATTTGTATACATACACGGATCTTGTCACAAACATCGATGGTAATGCAGTTTTTGGTGGCATCAGCAGCAATGGTTTTGACTTTCCAGATATCGCAACCGTCACAGAAGCAGCACGAGGCAACCTCGAAAATTCAACTGTTTTTAACGCCAGTAAAGCCAATCTGACCCTCACCAACATTACGCCGAAAGTAGGCTACAAAGCCGAATACATCAGGTTGGCGGCCTTGCAACTTCACCCTATTTCCGAAGCTCAACAAGCAGCAGATGCGTTTCTCAACATAATCAACACGAACACAGATGCGCACTTTGGCTTTGTCGCATTCGCCAACGACACCGGTACCAGTCCAACAAGCACCGTGACGCAGTCAAACATTGATGCTACATACTCTTCCGGCGGGCAAGGACAATTTCCTATGCCGCAGGTAAAACTGAACCAAACTCCTGCCACCACCAACTACGATACGATCAAAGCACTATTGCCAAAAACCGGTGCCAACACGGCAACCAATATCGGTGACGCGCTCAACGAAGCAGTTTTGCAATTCAACACAACAAGCACAAGAAAAGGTTCAAAAAAGGCCATTATCCTATTTACAGATGGACAGCCGACTGTGGGTGGACCTTTGAATTCCGACCCATGGGCAAATGCAAGAGCCGCTGCCGTGGTTGCAAAAGGAAAAGGCATTCCGGTCTATACAATTGGGCTTGCACAGAACCCGGAAATTGTACCGTCGGAAACGGCAATTTTGAATGACACCAATTCTAGTCCCTCTGCAGGAGGAATTGCGGCCATTGCCGGAAATGGAGGGCAGTTCTACATTGTCACCAACACAAACAACTTACGGTTCACCTTTGAAAATGTGGCACGCCACTTATCTCAGTTAGTGAGGTGAGAAAATGCCGGGTTGCCGACGATCTGGTCATGTGTTACTTGAGCTAGTTCTGGCTTGCGTTCTGATCATTCCACTGAGCATTCTTGGCTGCAGTTTGTTGGTCGTAGAAATCGCAGTAGGAACAAACGATCGCATCTGCCGAAATTCTTGCCGAGCAGCAGCAGAAGCAAGTGACGCAACGACCGCGTTGAAATTAGCACAAGCTGTGGTTGCAACACAAAACGTGTATGGTGCATTCTATGGACCGGTCACTTTGAATGCTGGCCAATTTGTATATCAGGACTATGGAGGCAATACTCCTGAAGGAGAAACCCCATACGTATCTGTAACAACGCAAATGCCTTGCACCACGCCAGCTCCAGTACGATTCATTTCAAGCCAATTTGGCGTACCAGGCACAATCACTTTCGTGCGTACTTACCGCTTTCCGATAGTAAAGCTGAAGCTCTACCTTCCAGAATAGTCAGCTCATTTCAATTAGAGTGCAGGGCTCCAGCGATTCGCGCACGTCTGTCTTTAGTTTTTCTCCAGTCCCATGGAGCCACCACATTCGACGCGTGCCACAGCCCCATTTTCCGCTTTCGAGCATCGCCTTCCAGACGGCGAAGCTGGTTGTCTGTCGGCGCAAACGACCGAAACCACCATGCTGCACCGCTGCTAACCATTGAATGATTGACAGATCGTTTTCCCACGAAAATCTCGCCGACAGTTCTCCCGTATCGGTCTTTGCCATGAGAAGCTATGCGGATCTTCTTCTTTCGAGTCAACTTAACTAAAAGATTGCGGGACTCAATGCCGTAGGGTTGTGAAATTTCCGGCGCATCAATTCCTTGCAGTCGAACTGTGCGTCCATCTGCTAACTTCAGCGTATCACCATCATGCACAGAGACTACCAGTGCAAGACTGACAAGAAGCGCTTTCAGATTGCTCTTCCAATCTAGGTTTGCTCTAATCCACTGAGTGCGGTCTTAAGCCGCTTTTTCAGTGCCTTAGCTTGAGGACTCTTGGACTTTTGCTCACAGGCAACGATCTGTTCTTGAGTGAGAATGGTGACCAGTGAGATCAATTCACGCAGAAGGGAATCGTGCTTGTCGATTTTCTCGGACACGATGAGTTTCTCATCGGGAGCAGCAATGGCCTTCTTCAACAGCTCATTTATAGTACGAGATCGCACACTTGTAGGCAGAGACTCGTACCAGGCTTCAATTTCTGGGTCGGCATAGAAAGTAATTGAGCGTTTATCTGTCGGAATTGTCGTTTCCTCCCTCAAAGACAGTGTAGACACGTATTTACAACATGTCAATACATTCGAGGGGAAACCCCTGTTCATGCCGCAAAGGAACCTCCAAGCCGTCAAATGCTCCGGAGGCAAGAAGTGCCGCAGGTCCAAGTATTAACCTCGTTTTCACAATGGATCATGCATACTGGAGTATAGAGGCTCCCTATTGCCATTCAAAGGCGAGCATTCGCTTGATGCCTATGGGGAAGTTTCGACAAATGACGCGTTTTCTAATCCGCTTGCTGCTTATAGCAAGCGCTTTTTACTTCGTTTTTCCAGAAATTCCCGGGGTCACCTTCCATGGCACCTTTGTCCATGCAGCGGTGGCGGGGCTGGTCTTCGTCGTCGTGGCATGGGTCGTAGAATTGGTCGCCATTGCCATCAGCGCTATGCTAGCGGTCGGAACATTGGGTTTGGCTCTCGTTATCCTCATTCCCGCCTGGTTATTGGGCTTCTGGATACTACCGGCGGTTGGTCTTAAGTATCTCGCCATGATGATGCCCGAGACTCTCTCGTTTACAGGCTGGACCCCAGTTTTGTACGCAAGTTTACCGATGCTTGTCATCGGCGTCATTACTAGCGGCGATGTGCATGAAAAGGCGCGGAAATCCCGCGACGACGCCAAGAAAAAATAGTTCGGCACTTATGTGATATCTTGGATTTTCGTTAATTCCAAGTACGCATCTGCTCACTTGGAATCTGCTGTTTCCCCCTCCGTCCAAGGGAAGTTTCCGATGCGCAATGGTTTCCGCCCTGTCGCCGGCCTCGTGCTGTCAGTGGCTTTCATATGCACGAATGTTTTAGGTCTGCCCGCACTTGCCGACTCTACAGGTAAGGCATCCCCAACAGCCAACAGCGTTGATTCGAAGAGTGACAACACTGTAACCAGCGCAGCGGCAGAACCCATTCTTCATCCACTAGATCCCATGACCAGAAATGAGCTCGCGGCAACAGTTGATGTTCTGAGAGCTGCCGGAAAGCTAGACCCCAATACATCTTTAGTATCACTTACCTTGTTGGAACCATCAAAAGATGTGGTTTTGAATTACAAAGCTGGAAGTCCGATCGACCGCAAAGCGATCGCAGTCACTTACCGCCTGGACAAGAATGAAACACACGAAGTAGTGACGGACATCAACAGCAAGCAAATCACGTCAGACACCTTGCGCAAAGGTGTGCAACCTATGCAACTGGAAGAAGATACGCCTGTCGGTATCGAATTGCTGAAGGGCGATCCTGCCTGGATGCGAGGTCTAGAGCGCCGCGGTATTAAGAACATGGACAACGTCCACATGGAAATGTTTGTCGTCGGCAATCCGGTCAACATTAACAATCCAGACGGTGACCGCCTTCTTAGAGCGTACCCATTCTATAGAGTGGTAGGAGACAACTCCTTTGGCGAACCGATTGAAGGATTATCCGCGCTGGTCAATTTGACGAAAAAAAAATGCGCGGTAAGCGACAGCAAAGACATAATTCCACTGGCAGGAATATCTTCCAATTACTTCAACCCACAATACGTCGGCAAGTTGCGCACGCCGTGCAAACCACTGGTCACCACGCAACCGGAAGGTCCTTCTTTCACGCTTGACGGTCATGAAGTGAAATGGCAAAAGTGGCGCTTCCGCTACGAATTAGATTCGCGAGAGGGTCTGGTCCTTCACTGTGTCGGCTACGAAGACGAAGGAAAAGTGCGGCCAATACTTCATCGTCTAGGCATTTCAGAAGTCTCGGTCCCATATGGTGCGCCCGGACTAGACTGGGTTTGGCGCTCTCCAATTGACGAAGGTGAATACGGATTGGGGCGCCTGACCACAACGCTGCGTCCAGGTCATGAAATTCCTGCTTATGCAAAAACCTTTGATGTACCATACGCAAACAGTGTAGGCACAATTAAAATCAAACCGAGTGCGCTTTCAATCTGGGAACAAGATGGTGGCATTCTTTGGGAACACCATGACGATGATGCCGATCGCACATCGACACGCAGAGGACGTCAACTTGTCATAGCGCACATGTTCACGCTAGGCAACTATGACTATTTCACTCAGTATTTTTTCAATCAGGACGGCTCCATAGACATCAAGGTGACGCTCAACGGAGACGTGCTTGCACAGGGCGTTGTTAATAAAGATTGTCAGACCTGTTCGCAAGAACCTGATGAAGAAGGGAGAATAATTCCGAAGGGAATTGAACGTTATGGAACACTGGTGGCACCAAATATAGTGGGCATCAACCATCAACATTTTTTCTGTTTTCGCATGGATTTCGATGTGGATGGTGTCAAAAATAATCTCTACGAACTAAATGTCAGGCCGATTTCCGAAAGTCGTGGATATGCAGAACAAAACACCTTTACACTTGAGCGCACTCTCTTTCGCCGAGAGCAAGAAGCGGCTAGAGACCTCAACGAAGTGCAAAACAGATGCTGGAAAGTGGTCAACCAAAACGCGCCACGCTACCTCGGACACCCTCCGGGATATTTGATCGCGCCGGCGACAAACGCTTACCCTTACAGTCACCCTGAATCAT
Source organism: Cyanobacteria bacterium DS2.3.42 (assembly GCA_013823055.1). Classification (GTDB taxonomy): domain Bacteria; phylum Cyanobacteriota; class Vampirovibrionia; order Obscuribacterales; family Obscuribacteraceae; genus QKMZ01. The sequence goes on along the minus strand of PNLN01000075.1, from coordinate 12,241 downwards.
TCAATCGAAAACGAGCGGGATTTTTGAAGCATCATTTCTGGACTACGCAATACAATCAAGATGAGATGTATGCCGCCGGTGACTATCCCGTGTCCAGTCTTGGTGGTGAAGGCCTTCCTCAATGGGTTGGCGATGCATCGATCGACAATCAGGACATTGTCTGCTGGTACTCGGTTGGCATCACACACACACCGCGTGTTGAAGATTGGCCGGTGATGCCATCGGCAAGTATGGGATTCAAACTCATGCCAGAGGCCTTTTTCAAACGCAATCCCGCTCTCGACCTTGCGGAAGCAGCATTGCCTGCGCCGTCCAAAGGTGATAAAAGCGAAAAAAGGAAGAAGGCGAAATCGTCTAAGAAATAGACAAAATCAAATCACGATATGTTTGTTTCCGCAGACGTATTGGATTCTTTTGGATCGGTGCTAACATGCTGAGCATGCACCTCTTCCAAATCCAATTCCTTTTGCAAACTGAGAAAAACACTTTCAACGATCTTATCGTTCTTTCTCAATGACACAAGAACCCGGCGTTGCGATTCAAGGGCGGCGCTCTTTAAAAGGTGCCAGTTTTCAGTTGTATGAACATCAACAACTTCATCATTGCTGATTGCAACTGCTCGCTCCAGGTAATAATGCAATAGCTTCTCAAAGGCCGGATCATCCGAATCTATAGAGTTTTTCCGCGCTGTCGCATCGATTGCTCTAACTGCTTCCTTATAGAGAATAAGTCTTGCTTTCTGTTCATTTGCTTCGATGTCTTCTTCCGGTTCTTCAATATCAAACTTCTTTAGGAAAAAAGGTAGCGTCACGCCCTGAACCAATAGCGTTGTCGCTATGACTACGATGGTCAAGAAGATGAGCATTTCACGGAAAGGAAACGGCTGACCGTTGGCGGCAGTGAGAGGAAGTGCAAGTGCCGCGGCAAGGGATACCACTCCACGCATACCCGCCCACGAAGCAATGAATAGCTGCTGCCATGTGGGTACCGGTTGCCGGCGCAACTTACTGTAAAGAAATCCGACGCCGAATGTCCAAAGAAAACGAATAACGATTGGTGCCAGCGCAGCCACTACAGCCCAAAGTACAATCTGCGAGATGTGATGAACCTTGATTGTTTCAACAATCTGCCGAAGCTGCATTCCCATCAACAAGAAGGAAAGTCCTTTCAGAATAAAGGCGAAGGTGTCCCAATTTGCATTCACTTGCAGCCGAGTTTCCGACGAAAGGATCGTCGGTCCACGCCACCCTAAAATCAACCCGGCGGTAACCACTGCGAGCACGCCGGAAATATGCAAATGCTCAGCAAGAAGATAAACAATAAACGGAGTCACCAGCGACACAATAATTTCTACCGGTCCGTGATCCAGGTGGGTTCTAATCTTTGCTAAAGCGAGGCCCAGGATGCCACCAAGTAAAACGCCTCCCAGCCCGAGTTGAAGAAATCTCAAACTCGCTTCCGAGATTGAGAATGCACCAGTAACGGTGGCAGCAACAGCAATTTGGTATGCCACCAACCCCGTAGCGTCATTGACGAGACTCTCACCTTTTATGACGTTCATCAATCGCTTCGGCAAAATCACTTCTTTGGAAAGCGCTGATGCTGCAATGACGTCGGTCGGCGAGACAATCGCACCGAGAACAAATGCCACCGCCCACGGCATCTCAGGCACGACCGCATGAATGGCTGCGGCAACGGTAACGACTGTCACCAGAACCAGGCCAAAAGCCTGCAATATCACCAGATCTGCTACGTCTCTAAGTTCTTTCCAATTAGTTTTGATAGCGTCCAAGTACAGCAGGGGCGGAAGAAAAATGAAAAACACGATATTCGGATCGAGTTTTACCTGCGGGATTTGCGGGACGAAAGAAATAATCATGCCTGCGATCACAAGCAAAATCGGAAACGCCACTGGCAGGCGCTGAGAAATGACTCCGACTACACCAATTACGGCAAGAAGCGCTGCCACTGTTTCGACTTCATGCATCTAGTCGCCTTCTCGCCCCACAATCAATCTGACCAGCAATTTGAAATCCCGAATTAGGTCGCCTATGAGCTTGACACAATGTCAACGATAGAGAGAAGATTGGCAGCTATTAGGGTGTTATTGTACCGTTTTGGTTGCTGCGGCAACCAGGCGGCGGAATCCCGATAATTCAGCATGTTTAGCTGTCCATCAGGAGGACAATCAAATGAGCGTGGGTACGGCAAAAGACAATACATTCGTGAGCACCCTTGTCAAGGATTCTTACGGCAAAAGCCTGGTTCGGCTGACCAAGATTAACCGCAACGGCAAAGTGCCTACTTGGAAAGAGATCACTGTTGAATCTGAACTCTCCGGTCCTGAATTCGGCAGCTGCTACTACGAAGGCGATAACAGCAAGATAGTTGCCACCGACTCACAAAAAAATACTGTCTATGTTCTCGGCGCTAGAAACGACCTGAACAGCATTGAAGAATACGGACTTGCACTGGCAAAGCATTATCTGGACGACTACAAACATATTGACGAAGTTAACATCAGAATCAGCGAAGACATTTGGACTCCGATTCCAATTGAAGGTGGCGTGCACCCGACATCGTTCGTAAAAGCACAAAGCGACATTCGCTGCACTCACATTCAAATGACACGCAAAGAGACGAAAGTCACTTCCGGCATCGACAATTTGATCGTCGCCAAAATAACCAACTCGGAATTTGCCGGTCACATCAAAGATGCGTACACAACCTTGAAAGATACGCACGACAGAATTCTTGGCACCAAAATTGAAGCCCGGTGGATTTGGAAAAACACAGCGGTTGATTTCAATGCCTGCTATGAGACAGCCAGAAAGATCATGCTGGAAACATTCGCGCACCATCACAGCCTCGCGGCGCAACAAACACTGTTCGCTATGGGCGACGCAGTTCTCGCAAAGGTCAACGACATCGAAGAAATCTCATTGACCTTACCGAATTTGCACCGCGTGCCGTTCAACCTTGAGCCGCTGGGCATGGAAAACAAGAACGAAGTATTTGTGACTACGAGCGAACCCTTTGGCGTTATCAAAGGCACCATAGGTCGCAAAAAGTAATCGCGCAGTAAGCGATTCCTTCGTGTCACACGGAAGCGCTGACGCAGCACACCGCTTTTAACGTGTCGATGTCGAGTTTGGTCTTACTTCTTCTGCGACTTCGCCCACGAATCCTTCAAAGTCACGATGCGGTTGAAAACCAATGCACCTGGCTTGGTGTCTTTAGCATCGACAACAAAATAGCCTTGTCGTTCGAATTGAAAACGATCGCCACCGTTAGCATCGCCGAGACTTCTTTCCAATTTGCATCCCTTCAACGCTTGCAGCGCATTCGGATTGATTGCGGTGAGAAACTCACTGTCCTTGCCTGTGGGAGGGGCTTCCACGGAGAGAAGGCGGTCATATAAACGCACTTCAGCATCGACAGCATGGCGAGCACTTACCCAATGGATGGTGCCTTTTACTTTGCGTCCGACAGGATTGTTTCCGAGCGTTTCAGGATCATAGGTGCAACGTACTTCTGTGACGTTACCGTCTGCATCCTTAACGACATCTGTGCACTTGATGCAATACGCATACCGCAATCGAACTTCTTGTCCTGGTGCCAGACGGAAGTAATCCTTTGGCGGCTCCAGCATAAAGTCATCTTGCTCGATGTAGATTTCCTTGCAGAAAGGCACTTTGCGAGACCCTTCTTTAGGGACATCATGCGGCCAGTAGGACGCGTCGAGTTCTTCCACTTTATCGTCAGGATAGCCTTCAATCACCACTTTCAGCGGCTTCAACACTGCCATCACTCGCGGTGCCTTTTGGTTAAGGTCATCACGGATGCAGAATTCCAGCTGAGCCATATCAACAGTGCTGTTCGCCTTGGCGACACCAACAGTCGCGCAAAACGCACGAATTGCCTCAGGCGTGATGCCACGGCGGCGCATACCTGCGATTGTAGGCAGGCGTGGATCATCCCAGCCATCTACATGTTTCCCTTCGACGAGTTCCAGCAAGCGGCGTTTGCTCATCACTGTATAGTTTAAATTCAACCGCGCAAACTCGTATTGATGCGGGCGAGTCGGGAATTTCGCGTAATCAATCAAATTGTCGATAACCCAATCGTACAGTTCGCGATTGTTCTCGAATTCGAGCGTGCAGATACTGTGCGTGATGCCTTCAATCGCATCCGAAATCGGGTGTGCATAGTCGTACATCGGATAAATGCACCACGTATCACCAGTCATATGGTGAGCAGTGTGGCGAATGCGATACAACATCGGGTCACGCATTTTCATGTTTGCGTTTGCCATATCAATCTTTGCACGCAATACATGCTCGCCGTCTTTAAACTCACCTTTGCGCATACGGCGAAATAAGTCCAAATTCTCTTCAACACTGCGATCGCGATATGGGCTGTTCGTGCCCGGAGTTTTTACATCGCCGCGATATTGTTTTGTCTCTGCATCACTCAAACTGCACACATAAGCCTTGCCAGATTGAATCAAATGCTCGCCATACTCGTACATCTTCTCGAAATAGTCACTGGCATGAAAGAAGCCGGTCCACTCAAAGCCAAGCCAGCGGACGTCATCCTGAATTCCGTCTTCGAACAAAGTGTCTTCCTTGGCAGGATCCGTATCGTCGAAGCGCAAATTGCAACCCGTGCCGCTGCCCGGCAACTTTTCCGCGTATTCATTGCCGAGTCCGAAGTTTAAGCAAATGGACTTGGCATGCCCGATATGCAGGAAGCCGTTCGGCTCTGGGGGAAAGCGAGTCAGCACCTTTTTGAAGCGCTCTGCTTGCAGGTCTTCGTTGATGATGTCCCTAATAAAATCGCTGGGTTTCGCGGGTGCGGATGCGGAAGAACTCACGGCTTGGTCCCCTGTGATGCGAGAAATATGCTCTAAGAGAGGCTATTTTACCTCGAAAGGCAGCACCGGGCTGGCGAAAGCACCCAAAAGTTACGGCACATTGCTTGAGAACTAGACTATAAGCAGGCGCCTGTTTGCAACCCAGTTCGGGACGCTTGAGCCTGCCTACTTCTTAGCCGAACCTTTAGCGGGAGCCTTCCCAGCTGCGGGCTTTCCGACAGGGCTTGCTTTCGCGGCATTCTGCTGCAACAGACTCTGATACATGCTTTGTGGAATGTTGTTTTGCTGAAACAATCGCTTGAGCATTTCCTCCGGTGGCAGATTTTGCTTTTGCATCTCTTGCGCCTGCTTCATCATGTTGTCTTTCAGCTTTGTCAGAGCATCTGCGGAGGGTTTTGCTTCAGCCGCTTTCTTTGCCTTCTCTTCGGGAGACTCCAGAGCCTTCACGTCTAGTCGCAGATAGTTGTTGTTTACCGTCTGCCGGGTGGTTTCCTTGAATTCTTTTTCGTGCCAATAAATTACCCAAGCTGATGGCTTAGTCGCAAGGTTTCTAGCTAAATCGAATTGATCCTTATTTATTACCTCATAGCCATTCACAGCAACAATGATATCTTTGCGCTCGATTGGCGCTTTGTCTGTTAACCAGTCCGTACTCTCGACTTCAAGTCCACGTTTGGGCTTCTCAGTAAAACTGGCCAGGGTGACTTTTTTCATTCCGGTAGGAAAAATTTCCTTAGTCAAAACAGAAGCTTCTTGAGCGTACTTCTTGTCCTTGTCGGAATAACGTATGTAAAAAGCGGCCAGTGGCCACTTGTATCCATAACGCCCCAACACTTTGCGGTATGTTTCCTCCGCTTCACTCAATTTGCACAGACGCTCATTATGTCTCGCAAGCGAAATTAGTCCGCGGGCAGAATAAACTTCTGCAGCGAACTGCGCGAGTTCTGCCGCTTTCTCTTTTTGTCCATGTTCATATCGATATTGAATTAGCCAATCACAGACATTCGAAACATGCACAGCGTTTTCACATACCTTGATACCTTTCTCGTAATAAGCGGCGGCCTGTTCCGGTTTGTTATGCAGCACGCAATATTCACCAAGCTCCAAATATAAATTCGGATCTTCTTTCGCCATCTTTTCCATCATCGGAATGAATTTTTCTGGGTTGGCGTTCTCCGCCCAAGCGATCCATCGCATGGCTTGGACATTAAAGTCGGCCATCGGTCCAAAAGCTTCTCTATACTGGTCGCCAGTTGGATGAGGTCCGTATTTCTTTTCCGCCCATGCGGTGTTGAGCATAGGGGAGTAAGGGCATAAACGCCGCCATTCAGTAAGCTCGGCAAGATTTTTCTTGCAGTTCTTCAACATATCCCTGAAGTAATAGACTGTGCCCATTGGCATTGGAGGATCAAACCACAGCTCCGGTTCAACTAGCACCGCATTTGGTGCATATGTTTTGGTAGTCTCAACCATCATGTTCCAGTGATGCGCAGTGCACAATTCAGGATTATTGATAAACAGGTTTTGCAAATCCGCGAGGAACTGATCCTTTTCAGCATGTGCTGGGCTGAAGTGCGCAGTTATCAGAGGCATCAGTTTTAGACCACTAAACAACTTCTTCGCATTTGCTTTTGTCTGCTGCGCAAGTTCTTTCACGGCGTACATGCGCTCATTGAAAAGGTACTCCTCAGAAACTGCTTCAGCCAGATGCCGGCTGTAAAAAGCGGCAACATCGTCCCAACTAAGTACTGTTAGTGGAAAGTCACCAGCGTTAAACACCGGCGTCAAACATCTTGTCGAGGGCAAATTCAATTCGGAAATATAGCTCTGCAAATTCTGATCGTTTACATTCTTGTATGCATTGCGACTCTTCATGAAGTCAAACAATTCAGCAGAAACCATATGAGCCTGAAGTATGTGTCCAGTTTGTACGGATGCCGGTCCCGAAGCGAGAATTCGTCTCCACTGGATGGAAAGATTGCCGTGGCGTTGGGCAACTGTCTCCATCGTTTCTTCGATTCCACGCGACTGCGCAAGGCGAAGTCCATACTGATACTCTTCAATCGGAGTCTTTTCTGCTTCATTGAAATAGCGATAGTTCGTTGTAGAACGAATTTTCACCGCACGCAAAAATGACTTTTCCACCGGACTCATCGGCAGCTTCTCAGCCTCCTCGATCAGAGCTACTGCAACAGCGTCTCGACAAGACATACTCTCCAAGGCAATGTTTGCGATTTTCCCGACGTTGCTCAATTTGTCTTTGTTGAGCGCCTTAGCCATTGCCAGGTGAGCAGTCATTCGATCGAGTGGTGCTCGCGTGTCGCTGAAAATTCCGCAAATTTCCAACATATTGAAGACGCCCTGCAAGAGTGCCGCTTGTTCATGCAAAGACGCATCTAGAGGGTTGGCGGAAAGAGCCTTTGAAATGCGTGTGTTCTCAACAAACAAGGCGGGAAAATCAGCCTTAGAAAGATTCTTCAAGAAATCATCCGGAATTGCCGAGGGCTCAGACGGAGTTAGCTTCAGTGAAGTCATTATCTGCTTTGCAAGCGGCTCGTAATTAATCGGCGACCACGCATACTCTTGCAGGGAAAACTTGTACTCAAGCGGGCTTTGAGCATCTTTGAACGAGAGTTTGTACTCGTACGAATTTGTGCTCAGGTTGGCCGTTTTGGTGGTGAATTCAACATCTTTTGCAGAGAATTTCTCTTTGGCGTCTTTAGAGTATTTCGCGTATCCCAGCATTTCTGCAATGTCGCGTCCGATACTGTCAACTATCCACTCTTGCTCGTTTTGAAATTTCCATTCAGCGGGGCGAACTCCCGGTGCTACGACTTGAAACCCCACAGGCGGATTGATCGGAGTGGCCGCGGGTGCATTGGTCGGATTGGTCTCTGTCTGACTGCTCGCCGAAAGGTTCGTCGTCAACGTGAAGGTCGTAGCGAGAAGGAGAATTACAGGGACAGCCGTTTTTCCAAAGTTCTTTGTCGATACTTGTTTTTTCATGGAATCTCCACCAGACAGGTCGTTCCGCATAGCCAAGCGGCGCGCAATGGTTACGTAACGCATACTATACATGCAGAAAAGAAATACAACCTTAGGTCTTAGCTCTCGACAACATTTGTTAGTGCTGGTCTTCTGTGATTTAATGGACTTTCGCGTGAAGTTGCCAATTTACATGACTACCAAAATTAAAGAAAACACGGCGCACAAGGACGGATTTGTCGAAGTTCGCGGCGCGCGGCAAAACAATTTGCGCGGCATCGATGTCGACATTCCACGCAACGCGTTTGTGGTTTTCACCGGAGTTTCGGGCTCTGGAAAGTCCTCAATTGCGTTCGGAACGATTTTTGCAGAAGCACAGCGTCGCTATTTTGATTCGATCGCACCATACGCCCGACGCTTGATCTCGCAGTTGCCGGCTCCGAAGGTTACGGAGATTCGCGGCTTGCCACCAGCAGTTGCTCTCCAGCAGAGGAGGGGGGAGCCGACGGCTCGCTCTTCTGTCGGCACCATAACTAATTTGTCAAATTCATTGCGCATGCTCTTTTCCAGAGCCGGCACATACCCCAAAGGTGCAACAGAACGACTGGATTCAGATGCATTCTCTCCTAACACTCACAGCGGTGCGTGTCCTGATTGCCACGGCATGGGCATCCGCCACAGTGTCAGCGAAGATTCTCTCGTACCGGATGATTCCCTGAGCATCCGTGAAGGTGCGGTGGCAGCATGGCCCGGTGCGTGGCAGGGCAAAAACTATCGAGACATTTTGGATGTACTTGGATACGACGTCAACAAACCCTGGAAGCAACTCGCGAAGAAAGATCGCGATTGGATTCTGTTTACGGAAGAGAAGCCTATAGTAACTGTTCATGCACAGCGTGAAGCACACAGAATTCAGCGTCCGTATCAAGGAACATACATGAGTGCAGCCGTGTATGTTCGCCATACCTTCGCCACCACCCAGAGTGCTACGCTGCGAAAACGCGTCGCGCGCTTTATGGAAAAGTCTCACTGCCCATCATGCGATGGGAAACGATTGAGAGCCGAGGCACTTGCGGTGAAATTTGGTGGATACGACATTGCAGACCTGTCACAAATGTCATTGTCGGAATTGTCCGCTGTGCTGCAAAAGGAGATTGCGTCAAAATCTCCCACGGCGAAGGGAATCGACGAAACAGCGGCGAATACCGAAGTAGCAAAACTAATCGTGCACGATCTAGTCGATCGTATTCAATTACTGAGCGAACTGGGACTAGATTACCTATCTCTGGACCGTTCGACACCAACTTTGTCTGCAGGTGAACTGCAAAGACTACGACTGACGACGCAGCTTCGCTCCGGATTGTTCGGAGTCGTGTACGTTCTCGACGAGCCCTCGGCGGGGCTCCATCCGGCTGACACGGAAGCGCTACTCAAAACGCTCAGACAACTGAAGGCAGACGGTAATTCGCTGTTTGTTGTTGAACATGAAATGGACCTCGTGCGTGAGGCCGACTGGATCGTTGACATTGGTCCGCATGCAGGCGAGGCAGGCGGCGCTCTGCTTTACAGCGGACCTATTGAAGGTTTGGCGAAGATAGATTCATCGCTGACACGGCAGTATGTTTTTAACGCTCAAGCGCAAAGCAAAAGAAAAACAATTGCTCCGGCAGGATGGATGAAGCTCAGCGGTATTAACAGGCACAATCTCAAAAATTTGGAAATTGAGTTGCCGCTCTCCGTTCTAACAGTCGTCACAGGTATCTCCGGCTCCGGCAAGTCAACTTTGATTAGCCAGGTTCTAGCAGACGCAATCAATTCAGCGCTCGGCAGTCAGAAAATCGAAGAGGAATCCGAGGACGAGTCAGAAGAGTTTGACGAAGAAATCGATGAACAACGTCCAGCGAAAATAGAGGGCATCGATTCGATAAAACGATTGGTATGCGTAGATCAAAAACCAATCGGAAGAACTCCGCGTTCAAACCTCGCAACCTACACAGGGCTGTTTGATTTCATTCGCAAGAAATTTGCTGCAACGCAGGAAGCTAAAGCGCGTGGATACAACGCTGGACGTTTTTCCTTCAATGTTGAAGGTGGACGATGCACCACATGTGAAGGCGAAGGTTTTGTCTCCGTCGAATTGCTCTTCCTGCCCAGTGTCTATACTCCTTGCGCCGTGTGCAAAGGCACTCGCTACAACGAGCAAACTCTTGCTGTTAAATATCGCGACCTTAACATCGCCGATGTTCTAGACATGACAGTCGATGCTGCAAGCGAGTTTTTCACGGAATTGCCGGCAGTCGAGCGAGCGCTAAAGACTTTACGCGAAGTCGGCTTGGGATATCTAAGGCTTGGACAGCCTGCCACCGAACTCTCGGGTGGTGAAGCGCAGCGCATCAAACTAGCCACTGAGCTGCAGCGCGTTCAAACAGGCAGCACATTGTATCTGCTGGACGAACCCACAACCGGGCTTCACCCGGCCGACGTTGAAAAATTGATGATGCTGATGCACGCCCTGGTTGACGGCGGCAATACGGTGATCGTCGTAGAGCACGACATGGATGTTGTCGCGGCAGCAGACTGGGTGATAGACCTTGGTCCTGGTGCCGGTAGCCTCGGAGGGAAAGTTGTCGCCTCCGGAATTCCGGAGAAAGTGTCGAAAGCTGCAAGCAGCAAGACTGCGGCATACCTGGCCAAGAAGCTCAAAGCCTTGCGGTAGCCCGTGCCAGATCAACGCCTACCGCATACATCCTCGATATATTTCAACGATTTCACTACTGAATTTCAGCATTCCTCTGATAAGATCATGGATTCGTTCAACCGTGCTCACGCCGAGGTCTTCATCCGTGACAAAGCGCACTACAAAATCAAATGTATTCCTGCTTCGCAAAGTATCAAGCGGAACCCCTGACGAGCTGCGTCTCGCACAAAAAAAAGTTTCTGAAGCACGGGCGGCAGAAGGAAAAAAACGCGTGGCATTGGCGAAAGAAGCCCTCGACATTTACGCAGATTGCGCAGAGGCCCATTCGCTATTAGCAGAAGAAACGACTGAACGGCCGGCACGCATAAAGCACTATCGAAAAGCAATTGCCGCAGCGGAGAAAGTGCTTGGTGCTGACTGGGAACGCAGATATAAAGGAAGCTTTTGGCTCGCAAGTGAAACACGTCCGCTGATGCACGCAATGGCAATGCTTGCCATCGATTTGCAGTGGGAAGACGAACTTGACGAAGCGCTGGCAATTAATCGAAAACTGATGGAATGGAATCCCACCGACAATCAAGGAGTCCACTACAACCTGGCTTCCTGTCTCTACGAAGCGAAGTGCAGCGATGAGTTGGACCGCTTCTTTGTGAAATACGATGACGAAGTTAGCGCTTCACTGAGTTATATCAAAGCACTTCATATATTCAGAAAATATGGTCCCTCCGAGCGCACCAACCAAGTTTTGCTGAAGGCGTTTGAAACCAACATTCACGTACCTATTTATTTGGCGGAAGTAGTGCCTCTTCCGGAAGAAGCGCCAGAAACTGTTGGCTTTGGTGACGAAAGAGAAGCGGCAGCATACGTGATGGACGCCGGCTATCATTGGGCCGACACTGACGGCGCCGAAAAATGGATGGCAGAAACACTTGCACCGGAATTGGAAAAATCCTACCCGGATAAAGAGCTCGCAGCAAAAGCAATTAAGCAATTGAAGAAAGGTACAAAGGCTTGATCAGCCTGGAATCGACAGTTCTGATTTACACAGACGGAGCCTGCACCGGCAATCCCGGTCCTGGTGGTTGGGCGTGTGTTGTGTCGTTGCCGGATGGAACGGTGCATGAGCTCGGCGGTGGCGTCAGGGATACGACCAACAATCGAATGGAAATGGCAGCAACCATTCGCGCACTGGCAATGTTGGAACTGAAAGAACCAACACCAATTGTTTTATACACAGACTCATCTTATGTAATTAAGGGCATTACCCAGTGGATCTGGGGGTGGCGCTCGCGTGGATGGAAAAGCGCAGACGGCAAGGATGTCGCCAATCGCGAGCTATGGGAAGAACTCTTACGCCAGGTAACCAGGCTCAAACCATCGAACGTCGATTGGAGATATGTGCGCGGACATTCCGGCTATCCGGGCAATGAGCGCTGCGACGAAATTGCTGTTTCATACGCGAAGAACAAACCTGATCATTTGTATGTCGGTCCGCGTGACGGCTACTTCATTGATTTGAGTGTACTGCCTGAAGCTGAGCCGATTCCCGAAAACAAAAAGAAAGATAGCACCGGCGGAAGCACTAAGTACGGCACCAAAAGCGGTGGCGGTGGTGGTTCCGGACCGACAACATACCTCAGCTATCACAACGGCGTCTTGCAGAGACACGCATCATGGTCTGA
>PNLN01000130.1 GCA_013823055.1 Cyanobacteria bacterium DS2.3.42 | reverse complement strand
GAAAACAAGTCGCCGTGCTGATTTGTTTTCGGGGCGATTGGCGCTTCATTTTGTAAATGGTTGATAAGACCAGCATGGCAACTTGACTAGATGGATTGTTATGTTGACGTACCTCGTTTTTTCCCATCTCTTCTGCCTGAAACACCCGACACCTTTCCCATCGCCTGTTCAACTCGACACTCAACGGACCCACCTACGTGGTGGCAGGCGTTGTGCGATGTCAGTTTGGAACACGAGTTCGGCGGAGGTGTTACGAGGCGGGTGTTTCAGGTTTTCCTCGCGTTGATCGTCATGGCTTGCAGCTGTTGCAAGTCACCACTAGCCTGCGTAACCGCAAGCTGAACCGACAAATCCCAGCAGAGTGGAGACGTCCACTCGCAAGCAAGGAAAAGTACAAACACATGAGCAAGCAAACTTCGCAGAACGACGGACAGGTCGTCCGCTCCGAGAAGCCCACTTCCGTCGAACTGACCATCTATCAGGGCGGCGATGCCGTTGTCCATGAGACGCGCAGCGTCGACCTCCCCGAAGGCAAAGTGACCATCCAGTTGGAAGGTCTGCCGGCCAGTTTCGTCGAAGACTCCTTCGAGGTCTCGGATGTCTCCGGTCCCGGCGCTTTCAAGCTCGGTCCCGACAGCTTCCAGCCCGCCAACCTCTCGTCCCAGGCGCTGCTCGCCAAGGCGGTTGGCCACAAGATCACGCTTCTCGAGCAGACTGCTCAGGGCCTGATTCGCACCACCGGCACGCTTCGTTTCGTGCTCGGCAATCAGCTCGTCATCGAAGACGCCAACGGCATCCAGGTGTTGCCGACGCCGCCCAAGTTCGAGCTCGAATCGATCCCCGATGGACTGAGCGCCACTCCGGCCCTGTCCCTCGAGCCCACGACCGCCAAGTCCGGCGTTTACCTGCTCAACTCCATGTACGAGACCGGCGGTCTGTCCTGGGCTCCGCGCTATGCGGTGTTCTATGACGACAAGACTGGACTCGTCACCAAGCTGCGCTGCCGCGTCAAGCTCACCAACAACACTGGCGCCAACTACGACGACGCCGTGATGAAGCTTCTGGCCGCGCACAACACGTCGCGCAGTGGTGGTCGCGGTCGCGGTGCCCGGTCAGCCGGACTCGAGATGGCGTCGGCTGCCCCGATGGCTGCTTCGTTCAGCGCCGAGGCCTACTCGGACAACGCCGAAGTCGGCTCCGTCGGCGAGCAGAAGATCTACATCCTGCCCGACAAGCTGTCCATCAAGAACGGCGAAACGAAACGCCCTTACCTGGTCGTCGCTCGCGACGTTCCGGTCAAGGCGGAGCTCTACGTCCCGGCCGCATACGGCTACCAGCTGCGCGCCGCCAAGGAAGACGACCAGAAGCTGCCGGTCTTCGTCCGCCTGCGCCTGCGCAACGACGCCGAGAGCAACCTCGGTTCGGCGCTGCCCGGCGGTGAAGTCGCGGTCTTCCAGCCGGATTCCACTGGCAAGTACCAGAAGACCGACCCGCAGCTCTACATCGGCGCCGTCGCCAAGGGCGAGGCGTTCAAGCTCGAGCTTTCCACCCCGTCGTCCGACGTCAAGGCTTCCCGCCGCCTCGTGTCCTTCCACCAGGACCCCGAGGAGAAGGAGCCCGAGACGCCCGTGACCCCGGAAGGCGGTCTTGACGAGACTCACGAAGTCATGGTCGAAGGCGGCGGTTTCGAAGGCGGCGTTCGCGCGCCGAGCTTCGGCATGCGCCCGGCCGTCCAGGGTGGTCCCGGCGTAGGCACTCCCGGCGAGCATGCGCGTCGCCGTCAGGAAGTCGCCGAAGGCGCCGGCAAGAAGGCCAAGAAGGAGCCGAAGCCGCGCTTCCGTCAGGAACAGCGCGAGATCACCGTCTACAACTTCAAGGACCGCGACGTTCAGGTCCAGGTCCAGGAGACGCTCCCGCACGGCTTCTCGTGGCTCGACAAGACCCACGAGCTGGTCGCCGACAGCGAGAACAGCGGTGTCTTCACGGTCGACGTGCCTGCCGGCAAGTCCGTCACCGTCGGCTACGGCATCCGCTGGAAGATCAACTAAGCTCTCGGCAGCTGGTTGACCGACACTGAATTAAACTGACAGCCGGTCCGCATCGGCTGTCGCTTTGATGATTGTGTTCAAGAGGGAGAGGGGGAGAAATTTTCTCCTCCTCTCCTATCTTGTTTTTTTGAAGCGCCTGCTATGCGAGATAGTAAAGCCTGAAAACATGGACAAACATTAGTAACGGATTCAACCTTGCATCCAGCCGTGTTCTATTGCTCTGCTCTTTACTACGAGTTTTTCAAACAATAAGGAGGCGCGTTTGGCTTGTCTGTGATAGTTTGTTTGCATCGAGCTGGAAAGGGGATAAATCGTCTCCTTCTCGGGGAAAATGATTGTCAGATATGAGGCGTTCCACGCCCTCGATTTTCTGCCTGGACGGAGCAGCGATCTTGTAATGAAAAAAACTGACGCAGACGAAAAGATCCTCCTTGAGGAGGCTGTTGAGCTCTTTAGCGCAAAGAGCCGTCTGGACAAGAATCTCTTGCCTAAGCTGAAGGAAAAGATTCCCGGCTATTCCGATTCTCAATATGTCTCTGCTTATTCGCGCGTGGAGGCACTGTTTGACCGGGCTTGCAAGCTGGTGTTTCAATGGACTACGGAAAATCCCCCTGGCGCGACCTTCGAATTACCGGACAAAGAGCGGGTTTTTGTTGACGAACTGGCGAAGGATTGCGATGGTTTTTCTGAGGAAGAATACAACGTTGCCCTGGCCTACGGCTTTGAAATGACAATTTTCTAGGAGCCGGCTTTAGGCAAATTCGATGGCACCGTTGGTGGTGCTGTTTTTTTTGTGCAGCCTTGCTGGTTTCAGGGGCGCTGAAATTTCTTTTTTTCTTTTGAGCATGTGATTAATTCCGCATTTATAGATTGTTGCATCTGGGTAAATGTGATCAGGGCGTGTGGATCGGCCACTTAATCTTTCGCCTTTCAAGGCCTTTCCGGCTTTTGTTGTTTGGAATCTCTGCTGAGTAAAAATCATGCCGCTGCCGCCTAAAGAAGTGCCAGAAGGATTGACGTCGAAGGGCTATAAGCGGCTTGGCGCGCTTTATATGCTGATGGGGTGCCAGAAGCAGGCTGTCGAGGCTCTGACCAAATCAAGCGAAATGCGGCGCGCGTTGGCATCAACTGAAGATCCTGAGAAAAACACCAATGCCGAAAACGATGGGGCGATGACTGAAAGCCTAAAATTCAGTCTCAACCTGCTCAAACTTTGGCGAAAAGCTGCGACCGACGATGAAGACGGCTCAGGTTTCAAATCTGAGTCAGGTGCAGAGCCAGATGGAGATGCAGAAGCCGAAATACGCAAGCAATTGATTGTTTTGGGGGTTCCGGAAAGTGAAGTCGATCAGTATTTGAACAAACTGCTGGACTCGATGACGGAATTGAAGAATTCCGATCCGCCGCCTCTGGACGTTCCTGAGGGGCTGAGCGCAGCCGAGTATTACGAGCTCGGCCTCAAGTACAAAGAAATCGGTTGGACAGAACAAGCCAGAGACGCACTAGCTTTTGCAATTGAACTAGACCCAGATGGTGAGTCGGGTAATCTTGCGGCCTCGTATTTGCGAACAAAAATACCTCGCCATCCAGTGCCTCTGGTGGCAGAGCAGACGAATATTCACGGGTTCAATCAGTTTTGCAGCGGGGACGAAGACGGCGCGAAAGAGACATTTGAAGCGTTGATCGCCGAATACCCTGATTTTGAGTGGCCCTACGGTAATCTGGGCTGCTTGTTCATTCAACTGGGCGATGTTGTGAAAGCGAAGAAGATTTTGCGCAAGGCAATAGACATCAATCCGCACTACGTCAACGCCTGGCTGCACATGTCCAGGGCAGAAGCGTTAGATGGAAACTTTGAAGAAGCCTATAAATGTTTGCGTGAGGTAGAGGCAATAGACAACGATGAAACATCTATTGTCGGCATCAAGAAATTGGTAGACGAAATAGCTAACAGTGACGATTGAAACCGCCGCGCTTCGTCTCCGAGTTGCCGCTGCCCTGCCACCGCCAGTGATGGCAGTGTGTGATTGTTATTTGGTGGTTTTTGCGTGTTTCGATGTTCTATTAAATTGAATAGTATGAGCGGGCAAAAAAGGAGGACCCGCCGGTGAATGGCTGTTTAAGCCGTTTCACAGACAGGTCTCCAGTGTAGGTGTCGCGACCTGGGTCACGCAGCGCTGTCTTTCTTGCCGAGTGTGGTGTTCTTGTTTTCGGTGGCAGTCCGCCTGCGAGGACCGACCTTGAAAGAAGTGACCACAACGGGGATGCCGGCAGCAGAGATGGCATCCGACTTTTCAGCTGAAATCACCTCTTTGTAGTGCCCTTTGCGCTCGATGATTTCCAGCACCGCCGCAGGCACGACATAGCGAATCGATTTGCCGGCGCGAATCCACTTGCGCACGAGCGTGCTGCTGATGCCGCTGGGCGGGCAATCAATCAGCTCGATTTGTGCTTCAGGCAGAGTCTCACGCCATGTAACAAGCGCTTTCTGAGCGTCTTCGCTGGAACGTGGAGAGATGAGCAATCTCACCAATCCGAGAAACTCAGCGCGCCGGTCATAGCGAACCAGATTGTCGATGACGTCCTCGCCGCAGATGAAGTTGAGCCGGACGTTTTTGCCGAGCTTTTTCTTCAGCTGCTTGAGGGTGTCGATCGTCCAGGTGATGCCCGGGCGGTCGATTTCGATACGAGAAGCCTCGAAAAGGGGATTGTCCTTGACGCCCGCTTGGACCATCTCAAACCTGCTTTCGCGGTCGAGAACGTCCGTCTTCTTGTGCGGAGGCGTGCCGTTAGGAACGAAAATCACCTTGGCGAGACCATGCTGTTCTTGGGCAAATTGAGCAACCGCCAACTCTCGAATGTGCATCGGGTTGAAGGTGCCGCCCATAACTCCAATTTCGGTCATGGTTTTCATGGCGTGTATCCGTAGTTATTGGCTCAGACGGTTCATTCGGTTGTTTGCAAAAACCGAGTCAGTGTTGAAACCGGGTGAGTGTTTGAAACCGAGTGAGTGAGCCGTCTGATGCCTCTTCGCCGAACAACAAGTGCACACCGCGCGCATGAGGAGCGCTAAAGAAACGGGCGTGAAAGTGTTTTGAGCGAGCAGTAATAGAGGCTGAAAAGATTTGATTCCTGAATCAAGAAAAGAGAATAGGATCTAGAAACATAAGATGACAGGTGCAGCACTTTCAAGCAGGCTGGTGTAACGAAACAGGTTGTCAGGGTGGCGCAGCTTTATTAGGGAAGGCGAGGCGGCATAATTCTGGTTCCTTTCAGGTTGAGGGATTTTCTTTAGAAAATCCCTCAGAGAACAACCCCGATTTGTATGGAAAAGCCGTACTATTGGCGCATTCCTGTCTCGCCATTAACTCTGTAGGATTGCGCAAGTGGTGGAAAGGGGGAGACGCTTTTCCCAGCCTATGTTTCGGGTTATAGCGGTTTCTTGAGTTGAGGGATTTTCTCGAGAAAATCCCTCAACCTGCCGAGGTGGCTTTTCATAGGGGGTGGTTATTGTTTTACTAAACAAGATAGTAATAACAGCGCCAAAAGGAGAAGGAAAGGAGGCTTTCGCCTCCAATCCCCCTCCCGGAACTCAGCCCTGCAGCTTCTCAGCAGCAGAGGAGAGTCCCTAGGCGGTTAGGCCTGTTCCGGTGCCAGTGTGACCCAGACCTTGGTGTGACCCTTGCCGTCTTCCTCAACCTTCGAAATCACGACGTCCACGGCGTTTCCGGCGCGGTACGAAGCGAGTTCCGACTCCTGGCGGGAGCGGTCGGAGGTGATGTCGCTGATGTGCAGCAACGCTTCCACGCCGCCACCGAGGCGGATGAAGGCGCCGAAGGCGACGGTGCGGGCGACGGTGCCCTTGCGAGCATCGCCGACCTTCAGGGTGGAGCGGAAGGAGCTCTGCTGGTCCTTCGCCACCGACTGGATGCGTTCCTTGTTCTCGGCCACTTTCTTGTAGCTGAGCTGGACGCGTCCCGCTTCCATGTCGATGTACTTCACCTCGACCTGGATCTCGTCGCCCACCTTCATCAGGTGAGAGATGGTCACCAGGCGGCTGTCCGAGCACTCGTTACGGTGCAGGAAAGCCTCCGTGCCGTTGGGCAGCACGACGATGGCACCGAGTTCGCGCTTCTCGGCAGTCGGGTTGGACTCGCGCTCGAGGAGCACGCGCTTGACGCGACCGGTGAGCTTCTCGCCGACGACCAGCGAGCCGAGCTGATTGCGGATGGAGTCGGCCTGCTGCGAGGCGATCGCCTCACGGTTGCCTTCCACATCCTTGTAGCTCAGCGACACGCGCTGGTTTTCGGTGTCGATGTTGGCGATCTTCACCTGGACCACCTGACCGACCTTCAGCACCTCGCTGGGCTTGACGCCGCGCGAGTCGCTGATGTTGCTCTTGTGGACGAAGCCCGAGACGCCCGGCAGGAATTCCACCAGGACACCGGTTTCGCGGCGAGGACCGGCTTCGTTGCGGGCGTCCTTCTTCTCGAGCATGATCTTGGTGACCGTGCCGGTGACGATGGTGCCGACTTCGAGGCTGGAGATGGCGGTGGCAACGAGAGCTTCGCTGGCGCCTTTGTTGCTGAACAGGATGTTGCTGAAGCGACCCTTGTCTTCAGCCTTCAGCACCTTCACACTCACAGTCGATCCGACGAGTTCGCCGGCCGGCTGATTGCTCTGGACGAGCGAGAGCGGGATGAAGCCCTTCAGGAGTCCGCGGAACGAAGCCTTGAGACCGGAAATCCGATCGTCGTCCTTGCGCTTCTCGACGCCGATGATGACCACGTCGGTGACGTCGCCGGAGGCTTCGAGTTGCTTGAGGGACGCCCAGGCGGATTCGACTTCGCGAGCGTGTTGCAGACGGGTGAACGAGAGCGTGACGCATTCGTCACTGTCGCCGTCGGAGACGACCAGGAACTCGGCTTCGTCACCAGGTTGCAGTTCGCCGGCGTCCTTCTTGGGGAGCAGTGCGTCGGACTTTTGTCCGATGCCGACGTAGAAGTGTCCGTTGTCGCCGTAGGGCAGGATGGTGCCTTTCACCACCGAGCCGAAAGCGACAGGACGCGGAACGTCGTAGGCGGCGAGAAGTTGTTCGAAAGTGAGCGCGCTAGCGCCAGTTTCGAGTTCGTTGTTGGTGCCGTTCGCGAGAACGGTCACAGGAGCGGTTGTTTCATTCATGTTTTTCATAGATCTCCTTACGGATATATTTGAAGCCCGTTGCAGTGGGCATGACTGAGCCACCACCCCTTTGCCAATGCGCACTCCGTCCGACAGCCCACAAGGGATGTCTAAAGTTCGAAAACGGAGGAAACGCAAGGGTTTAGGGAGTGAAAACTTCTCTGTTCAGAAAAGGATGTAAAGGTGGTTAAGTCGACCCTAGAAGGTCGCCAAGGGGGAAATCAAGTAAGTATTCCGGTTGTCTAGCTAGCGCAGGCACTGCATCTCTAGGGAAAATAGAAGTTCCGATAGCTAGAAACACGTCTCGGCTTTAGATTCCGGACCTTCAGGTTTGATCTAAGCTCTTACTAGTACTGAATTACGGGTGTCGCTAAATCGCCCACCTGCGGCAACTAACTCTTTGCTAGGTTGCGCTAGCGTTAGTGAAAACCCTGGCCAAACTGCGTTATAGCTGTTACATTCCTATAGCTATGCCGCACCCGAAACAAAGGGATTTCTACGCGCAGCAATTCAGCGTACTAGTGCGAGCCAACCTACCTAGCGCAGGACTGGCGCTCAATAACAGCTAGCGAGGCGGAACATTAAGTTCAGATGCTTGTCACTTTTCGGTAAGGGGCATGCCGATGTTAGAAGGCGTCTTTGCGCTGCCGACGTATAATTGCAGATGAAGTAGCGCAGACTGTCGCGCTTTGCCGAGCAATCGGTCGAGTGAGGAAAGTCCGGGCACCGCAGGGCTGGTTGCTGGGTAACGCCCAGTGCGCGTGAGCGTGAGGATAGTGCCACAGAAATGATAACCGCCAGTCCGTGAGCGATCTGAGCGAAAGTGATGGTCGCTGATAACTGGTAAGGGTGCAACGGTGCGGTAAGAGCGCACCAGCAAGGTCGAGAGGCCTTGGCTAGGTAAACCCCGCTGAAGGTGCAAGGCGAAGGTATAGCTTGAGAAAGTGGCGGCCCGTCACCTCAAGTTGCCGATGCCGCTAGAGGGTGTGGGAGACCACACTCCCAGAGAGATGACAGTCGAACACAGAACCCGGCTTACGCGTTACTTCACTCTTTGTTGAACAGCTCGAAATATCCGTACTACCAGCCGAGTAGTCCGGCAAAATGCAGCGCGGTGTTGAAGATTTGCTTTGATTCCATCCCAGCATAAGACAGCAAGAAGTCGTTGGGGCGATGGTTTGAAATGAAAAAGTCTGTCGTGCTTGTAAGTGGCAATCCCGAACGAAGCGCAGCCGTTATGACCTTTCTTGCTTCAACATCTTCGTGAAACCTGATCAGCTGTTTTCCATTGATGCTCTTGCCAATGAAGTCGATACGGGCTCCTAGAGTCTGTTTAAGCGCTGCCATTGCGCAGGCACGTTTTTCCATAATCACTTTTTTCTGCCGTTTTAGATGCAATTCCAAATGCCCGTCATTAAGCATATGCCGCAACGCGTGCTGCTCCAGGAGATTGTGCTCATTGTCGCGCAGTATCGATGACTTGATCGCCGTTTCAGTCAATGATGGCGGCAATACAAGAAAAGCTGTGTGCACAAGCGGATAGAGAGAGCCCCAAAATCCACCAAGATAGACAACATTGTTCTGCCCTAAGGCAAAAAGCGACGTCTCGCGGTTCATCGAAAGAGCAAATTCACAGCCAAAATCATCCTCCAGAATCACCGCTTGCTGGGAGGATACCCAATTGAGCAGGCTCTGTCGTCGTCTTTCGCTCATCACCAATCCAGTCGGGTTGTGATTCGGTGTCACATGCAAAAGTCTGATTTTGCATTCGAGCTCTTTCAATGCCTCAACCGACATACCCTGATTGTCCAGTTCAATCGGTTTCAAGACGGCTCCGTGAGCCGTGAGCAGCCTTCTGATCTTTGGCGAGCCAGGATTCTCGACCCCTACTGTCTGCTCTGCGAGTTTGCACAATGTGCTCACCAGTGCGATAGCAGATGAAACGCCGGAGGTGACTACTACTTGAGCAGGGTCTGCGCAGATGCCGCGCGAGCGCCGGACGTAGCTTGCGATTGAAGAGCGCAGCATCGCCAGTCCTGCTGGAGTGATTGAAGCATCTTCGGCGGTTGAGCATTCCAGCAGTGCTGTTCGAACGGATCGCTGCCAACTTCCTTTAGGCAAATTCGAATCGTTGCTGCCTGTTTCCTTATCCGTGCTGGTCGAATTTTTGCACGGGTTTTTGGTTGAAGCATCGCCCGTTTTGCTGGGCTCACTATGTCTCACGAGATGGTTGTCGTCTACCACTTGAACATCGGGCGAGTTTGCAGCGTTGTTCTGGAACATTTGCTGAATGCCGTCCCTTAGAGGCAAAATTTGGCCTTCCGTGGCTCGTCTTGTTACGTAGGAGCCACTGCCCTGCACGAGTTTCACATAGCCGATAGAAGCTAGCTCTTCTAGAGCCCTCAGGACGGTCGGATGCGAGACCTTGAAGTCGGTCACCATAGTGCGAACAGACGGAAGTTTATCGCCGGCCTTGAATCTTCCGCGCTCTATTTCAATGCGCAGGAGACGAAAGATATGCCTGTACATGGGCTCATTCGGATTGACCCAGGGAATCGCGGTATTCGCTGCAATCGCGGCATTTGCAACCAAAGGACCGACTGTAGACATGACTGGATTGAGTTGATGCATCGTAAACCCGCCCTGAAGCTGTCCCTATTCAGCACGAATCTACGAGCGTGCAAGGGCACAACAGTGGCGGGTCCATGGTGAAACTGTGGCGAGCTGATTAAGCGCCGAAGAATTTTTGCCAGAAAGTCGGTTTTTTCGCCGTCAATTGCTGCTGCAATTCACGCACCTGTGCTTCTATTTCGGCTATCGCCGAGTTTCTCTCGTCTACCAGATACTGCACTTCGTCCTTTTGAACCTGCAAGCGCTTGATGTTTTCTTCAAAGGCTTTGACTTTCTGCTCTGCTGTTTTCACGCGCACTTCGGCGATCTTGACCTTTTGTTCTGCCGACAGTCTTTGCTGATATTCATCAGACAGGCGTTGTGCAAAAACCACCGTCAGGGATTCGAAAATTTGATTTATGTCTGCAGGTGCCGGCAATCCAGCTTTTACTTCGGTTTCTTGCGTAACTGCGCCTACGCTTTCAGCCAGCGCCAGAGCTTCGTTTTTGATATCAACACTGGTGACATGCACATCTTCCGGGGTTTGGGCTTGTGACTCTGACTGCCCTTCTTCAAAAAACGAATCGAGATCATGGAGGGCAGCGGGGTCGGTTTCAAGCACTGTCTCCACTTCCAGCGCCAACTGCCCGTCTGTCCGCTTCATCAATTCTGGCAGGCGCTCGCTGTCAATGCGATTGCTCACTTCGCCCGAGTAGACGAACCATTTGTCTTTGGAGCCCACACGTCTTTGCTCGCCTTTGATTTCGCCGGACACCAGTTTTGCCTTCAACTGGTCCTTTTCCACACCCAGGAGACTTGCAGCCTTGCGCATTGGGACGAGCGGATGAATCTGCATGGATATTACTTGAGTACTCCTCAATATAAATACGATATACGAGCGTAGAATGGGCCAAGCAGCATTATAACTGGGTTTTAGACGATTCGTATGAGAAATGTTCTGCAGGTTTTTAGAGATTTTTGAGAGCTGTTTTTGAGAGTTTCGAGCGCTGCGTTGAAATGCTTCTATCGCTGCTTGGGTATTGCTATCGCTTTTCTTTAGTGTCTCTAGCGCTTTTCTTTAGTGTTTCGAGCGCTGTTTCAGGCGAGCGAAGCGCTCTCTAGTAATTTGCAGGTCTTCCGGAGTGTTGATGCCTAGCGCTTCGACGGGATCTGAAACAATGACTGTGCGCAAATTCCATTTGCAGTGCTGTGATAGAAACGGCAAAAAGGGCAAGAAATTGAGTTCATTGGTTTGAGCACCGACGACACTTTCTTCCACGAATTGCTTCCAGCACTCGAGAAGCCCGGGTACCGAAAGTGCAAATACACCAACATCGCTGAAACCCACAGGGTCCATTGCATCGCCTTCGCGGCTTTGTCTGACGTGGGTCAACACGCCATCCACGAGGTCATATTGGACGTATGGAGTTTGGCATTCGACAAGCGGCAGCACCATGGTTTTGTTTGCGCTGCATTGCGCTGCGACCATTTTCAGTGTCGAAGCAGAGAGATTTACCTGGTCCCCCCAGACAATCAAGATTGAATCAAATGCATTCCAGTAAGGCTCGGCGCCGAAAATGGCGTCGCCCATGCCTCGAGGCGTGGTCTGTTCGCTGACGCTGAGTTTTGCGCGGTCGGTTTCTGAACTCAATACAGCTTCGAATTGTGCCATTGCAGATGGTGCAAGGACCACGTGAATACGTTCGCAAACAGGACTCATTGAATTGCGTAAAACGTCCCAGACAGTGAGGTTCTTCTCTATCGGAACCAGAATCTTCGGGCAGTCCAACCCGAGGCGACTGCCTCTTCCGGCTGCAGGGATGACGGCGCAGATTTTAATCATTTTGCCCCATAAGCCAATTGTCGTGCCACTCTTTCAATGTTCCTACGTATTCGGACAAATGAGAAAGCTCGGGATTATTGACGGCGACTACGTTCAAGCCGGCTGCCTTTGCAGATTGTATACCGGGCAATGCATCTTCCAGGGCAAGCGCACTTTGAGGTGATATCGAATGGTCAGACAAGCATTTTAGATACAGATCCGGTGCTGGCTTGGTTCTCGGTGCCTCGTCACCGGTGACAAGTGCTTCAAAATAACTGATTAGTCCAAGTCGCGAAAGAGCAGCCTCCGCGGAGCGCCGGCTTGCTCCTGTGACAACCCAGGCGCGGTGCCCCTTGCTTCGCAGGACATTGAGCAGCTGTTCTGCGAACGGAAAGGCTACCACCTCGCCGTCTTCGACCATTTGCCGATAGAGGCTCTGTTTGTTTTCTGTCATTAGTTTCAACAGCCTAGAATCATCTACGCCGAGGTCTTGAAACGTTTCTTTCGTGCTTTTGCCTTTGTGCTCTTCGTAAACGAAAGATTTCACCAGGTGTTGCTGGTTGGCTTCAAGCGTTTTGAAGAAGGCGCGCTCATGGCAAGGGCTGCTGTCTATAAGCGTTCCATCCAGGTCAAAGAGGAAGCAGGTCACCGTCTGCAAAAGCGTTTGGTGATTGCGATTTTGGTCTGGCATTTGGATTGAACTTTGCAGGGAGATTTCTCTGTGTTTGAAACCGGTCGCGTCTTAGTGAATAATACCAAGAAGGTTGCGCAGTCCTCGCCAGATGCGCCATCCTGGTCGGGTGAAACCGCGAAATGTGCGGTATTTTACAGGAATTTCGGCGATCTCTATTCTGTGTTTGAGCATCAGTCTTGTCACTGTAGATGGTGGCACATATCCGCGTTTTCTCAGCGCCTCGATAAACTTTTCGTCGAACTTGCTGCGTCTGTATATGCGAAATCCGGTAAATGGATCCGAAAAAATGTGCCGCGACATCAAGCTGAAGAGCCCCGAGAAGATGAATGCGCCGCTCCAGCCGATTGAGCGAAGGAGCCAATGCTCGTAGGCGGAGTCCAGTGATGAATTGAATTGACGCCGGCTTTGGGTGCGTGAGCCGTACAATACGCCGAAGGAGCCGAGTTTTAAAACTTGAACACCAATCAAAATGTCCGCCAATCTGTACTGTCCGTCTCCCGTCAATGTGACGAGGTATTCGGAATTACTGTGGGCAAGCCAATTGAGCAGCGCGTCGACCTCGGTGAAGGAGCCTTTGTATTCGGATCTTGTAATTGATGCATAAGAGGGCAGTTTGGCGTCTTTATCCGGCAGTCTATTGACGCGCAACTCGATGCTGTTGAAATGTTCAGTCCAGGGTAAATCGGCGAATTCTTGAAGAACGGCTTCTAAAGCCTGGCTGCGATTGCGCAGGTCAATGTATATTTCGAGCGAACTTAAATTGGTGGATTTGTTTTTGTCCAGTTCGTATAGCTCAAGAACTTTGCGCACGACGCTATAACCGTTGTGAGTGCCTGGTTTGGTCGAGCTTTCAAATGTTCCGTTGATGATTTGCGCGCCTTTGTATGTCTCTCCGGTGGCTTTGCCAGGCAGTATTCCAGCCTTGCGTGAGGCTCCGGCACTGTCACACAGCACGTAGTTGATGAGCCCTTTCGTTCCTTCCGGATCGCCCATTAGCTCCAGTGCTTTGTCGATCAAGTCGGATACGGTCAAGCCCTGGATATCCTGGTCTTCGTCAAGGTTGGCGACAAAGACTTTTGTCGATGCTGTGCTTTCTTGAATGGCTTCAGCCAGGCCTTTCGTAAAGTAGCTAGGAAGCAGCGATGAGTGTTGAGTGCCTGGTCCAAAGATGATTATGTCGGAGTTTCTCAGGGCCAGGTCGGCGTCCGGTGAGATGGTTACTTCGCAATTTCTTGCGGAAAGATATTCGACCTTGTGGTCGAAACTCATCTCAGCAAGCGCTTTTTTGTCGTTTTCGTCCAGTCCTTTGTCGAGAAGAAAAAGTTTTGCTATCGGATTTCTGCTTTGCGGTCCTACGATTTCAGACTCGCGACTGAGCAGCTCACCGTCTGTTTTCAACGCAACCAGGATGCGGTTTTCGCCCTTAGTGACGTTGATCAATTCTGAAAACGATCCAAATTCAGAAGCCAGGTTGCGCACCGATGCATTGAAGTTGTCTGATTCCAGATAAGCGCCTGCAAACACGAGGTTTCCCAGAGAGCAATCGGAATAGTTCAATGACTGCTCGTGCTCGCGTTTATAGGCTAGAAACCGTTTTATGCGTTTCAAAACCGCCTTGCGAGCGCTCAATTGCAGTTCGCCAAACATCGTATCCAGCGGCGACGGCAGCCAATGCTGTGCGTCAGGATTGTCCACATATTCTTCAAATGCACGAATGTCGACGGCTGAAAAGTCTTTTGGAAAGCGATACTCGAGTAGTTGTTGCAGCATGTACTGCTCGTTGGAATGCAGGTCCAGCAAGCGTGAAAGATTTTTTCGGAAGTCGGATGGTCCGAGCATGTTGGGCACGAGATCGCGTAATTCGCCCGTCGAAAGCCCGTCGTCATAACCGTTGACGAGCAGCGATAAGTTCACCTTCTGGCTGTTTGTGAATTCCTGAATGAGACTGGCGCTGCCGCGACCCCCGCAGAACAAGGATACTTTGATGTAACCGTCGCTGTTCGCTTCTTTGCCATTGCGCGGATGCGTCTGCATCATTGCTGCGATAGCCGCAAGCAAAGAACTTGGATTGGTAGGGGCTTTCATTGACATTACTTGCGCACCTGCAAAACTTTTTGGTGCAGAAGGAATTGGCGGAAGCCCAAGTACATAACAAAGAGAAGTCGATGCCATGCAGCTTTCAGGTTTTGAGATGAACTGCGGCCGGCGATGCGTTTCTTATGCTCGACTTCAACTTCGCGGAACACAATGCCTCTCTCTATCAGCTTTGACGATACTTCTCCGGAATAGTTGAGCCCTTTTGCTTCCAGGTTGAGTGAACGTAAAGTTTCGCCTTCCACGAGCTTCAATGCGCAATTGAAGTCACGATAGTTAGTGTCGTGAAATAGATTGCACAGCCAACCACTAGCTGCAGAGCCGAATTGAGTGAAAGCGCTGTCGTGTTTGTGCACGCGCACGCCAATCACGGCTTTGGTTTCAGCATGCGTTTCCACCTCTGCAATGAGCTTTACTATGTTATCTATTCCGTACTGTCCATCGGAATCTAGGAGTAGTACCCAGGGATGGCGCGTGTTGTGAATAGCATGCGAGAGTGCCGCGGCAGCCCCCTGGTTGACGGAAAAACTGAGCGGTTTGATGTGCGGATCCTTTTCACTCAGTTCGTTCAAAATGGCAGCTGTATCGTCTTTGCTGCCGTCGTTGCAGACGACAATCTCGAAGTCTTTCAGTCCTTCCATTTTGCTTAAATACTCACTCCAGGTGCTCACAACGGACGCTATCGATTCGCCCTCGTTGTAGGCCGGCGCAGCAATCGAGAGAGACGTCACTCTGCCCAGAGTCTTGGTTTTCTCGGGCGCTTGCATCTTAGACGGCCCCCGCTTTCGCTTGTTCGCTTTCTAGTTCTTTCAAAAGCTCTTTCATTCCTTCATCGAAGGAAATTTCAGGACTCCAGCCGAGTTCTTCCTTGATTCTCGAAATGTCTGCCAGAGTAATTTCAGCATCGCCGGCGCGCCTGTCTTCGTGAATTTGATTGAGCGACATTTTATTGGCCAGCTCTTTCACGCTTACTGCAACGCCACTGCCGACATTGTATGTTCGACCATGCAATTGCGATTCGAAGGCGAGAATATTTGCTCTGGCAACGTCGCGAACATGCACGAAGTCCCGGCTTTGCAGCCCGTCTCCGTGAATGGTAAGAGGTTTGCCCTCGCGAATTTGTCTGAGGAAGATGGACATGACAAGCGCGTATGCGCCTTCACCAGAAAGTCTTGGACCGTAGACGTTGAAGTAGCGCATGACATTGGCAGGCAGGTTGTACGTCTTGTCGAACAAACGGCAATATTCTTCGCCGACATACTTCGAGAGCCCGTAGAAATTGAGGAAGTCAGGCTGCATGTTTTCTGCATGCGGAGGTTTTTGATTGCCATAGTAAGTGGACGATCCGGCATAGACAACCTTGCGCACACCCACCTCACGAGCTGCGGTAAGGATGTTTTGAGTTCCGATAATGTTGTTGCTGGTGCAAATGTCTACATTGTCAAGTGAGGCTGCCGAGCGGCTCATGGCTGCCAGGTGAAACAGTCCGGTGCAGCGCTGAATCGCCTTTCTGCAGGCCTCCAGATCGCGAATGTCACCTTCAAAAAACTCTACATCTGGGCTCACCCAGGCGCGTTTTCCCATGGTTAAACTATCGAGCACGCAGACTTCATAGCCACGCGCAAGCAAGGCTTCGACTTGATGGCTGCCGATAAAACCGGCTCCTCCTGTGACCAGTACGCGTTGTGTCATAGCGCCGAACAACGCTCCTCGTCGTGATAAACGGACCACCCAGGCAAATTGAGTTGCTTTTTATAAGCCATATTCAGAGCTCTTGTTGAGGTCCTTTGTAGGGGCGATGCCATGCATCGCCCTGCTAAGCTCACATTATATGTGCCCAGCCCCAGAGCCCATTTAACCGCACTCGCGCGCTTCATTAAGTCTCGAAAAGCAGTCCAGGTTCAGTTTTTTGGATGGACGAAAATGACGCCGGCAATCGCTGAAAACTCTGGTAGACCTCCGGCAGCAGGGTAGAATTGGTTAACCATGCAATCCGAAACCACCAACCAGCCGCCCGATGGAAAAACTGAATTTCGTCCATCCAAAGTCCAGTTTGCTTACTTTTCGATGGTTCTGGCTTGGGCTGCCAATGTTCTATTCTTTTTTGCGACCACTAATCCGGATCTGGTTATGCCGGGTAAAGGGTCGATCCAGCTGGCCGATTTTGTTGGCTACTATGAAGCGGCGAAATTGGGTGCTGCTGGCGCCAATCTTTATGATTTCAACACGCAGCTAGCCGCCCTCAATCAAATCATCGCACCGGCGCACAGCGATATTGCCTGGGCGATTCCGTACCCGCCCACCTTCTACTTCCTGGCGGCGCCGCTATCCATGCTGTCGCTCACAGATGCATACGTATTTTGGAAATTCATTTCGGTTCCTATTGGCTTGCTAGTGACGTCGGTTTTATTGTTTGCACAAGAGCGTTTCAGCAAGATCGATCGAGCTGCAATTTTGGTTGCGATCATCTCAAATACACCTGCACTTTTAGCAATACGTGCCGGTCAGTTCTCATTTGTTGCACTTGCTCTAGTCTCCCTTTATTGCTGGTCGTTTCTGCAAAAGAGAAGTATTTTGGCTGGGCTGTGCCTGGGATTGCTGGGTGTGGTCAAACCGCACTATGCAATTTTCCTTGCCATTCCAGTGTTCACCATGCGCCGCTGGAAAGTGCTTGCCAGTGCGGTTCCTCTTGCTGCGATCGTTGTGTCGGCGACGGTGATGCGATTCGGCGTTCACATACTGCCTGATTACGTGCACTACCTGTCCGAGGTCTATACATCGGCAAATTACACGGGCATCTCACCTGCCGATCAGGTTAATTTGCGCGCACTTGTTATGTACGACTTGCTTCATCTGCCGACCAGTAATGTAGTCGTAGCCTTTGGAACCATCAGCCTTTTGCTCGGGCTGGCTGCTTCGTTGTGGTTGTGGATCAAGTCATCTAACAAGCCAGAACTTTTTGGGTGGGTGATGGCAGTTACTCTTGTACTGTCACTATTCTTTGGTCCTCATGTTCACATTCATGATTGCTTGATGTTGGCAGTAGCAGCCATTTTGACGATACCTTCGGTAAGTCCGTCGGTGGTGTTCAAAGAAAAAGATATGGCCTACCGAATCTGGTGCATGACGCTGCTTCTCTACCCACTCGTCAGTTTCATAAGTTTCAATCTGTCCATTTTCGGCAGTGCAATCAGAACCTATCCAGTGCTTGCGCAAAACCTGATTCTGGCGGTTTCAGGGACCATTTATGTGGTCCGCCAGTGGAAGCGCTCAAACATTGCCGAGGCTTCTGAAGCAAGTTAGTTTTGTTTTTTTTGCAGGTCTGAACGCACGATGCGTTCGTCATCGCTGTGAGTGTAATAAACAGCCTGGCAGGTCGGGCAGCGCCGGAGAAACTCCAGACCATCTTCATAACTCAGACCTATGCGTTTGCACCATATTCCAGTCAAAGGAAGTTTTGCCAAACTCAACAAACCATCAGGTGTAATGCCGGTTCTTGACACGTGAAGAATGTTCAAATCTTTGTATCGCAGCAGGTGGGGAATGACTTCGTCATTCAGTTCGCACTCGCTCAAATCAAAGTCCCGCATGCCTTTCCATACAGGAAGCATCTTGAAGCCGTCAGCCGTTATCCTGTTGCCTGCCAGAGTAAGTCCTGTAAGGGTTTTGAAATTCTTGAACGCTGTCATATCTTTATCATGCAACATGAGCTTTTTTGCAATCAGCTTTTTTAGACTGGGCATTTTTGTCAACTCGGGAATTCCTTTTGCTGTCACCCGATTGCCACTGATGTCCAGCACTTCCAACTGTTTCAATTCGGACACGATGCGCATTGCGTTGTCGTCAATTGTTTCATTGTCGGAAAGGATGAGAATGCGCAGACTTTTGATTGGCTTCAACTCTCGCAGCGCCTCGGGCTCCACATGCGTGTCGTTGAGTGTCAGCATCTCCAGGTTCTTGAGACCGGTGAGGTTCTGCAGGGCTTTGGAGTTGACGATATTGAATCGGATCGCCAGCGATTTTAAGTTTGCGTTTGTAGCGATGAATTTGAAATCGTCGTTGAGTATGCCGCCACCATTGAGTTGCAGCTCTTGCAATGTGGGTGGCAATTTGGCAAGCATTGATTTCGGAAATTTCGAATGGTTGAGTGTGAGCTTTCTCAGATGTTTGCTGCCGGTCAGCGCTGCGATGGTACTCTCATCGAGAACCCGCTTGTAGAACGATTGTTCTGGGTCTGTGTCCTTTATGACCATGCCGACATTTTCGTTTTCGCGATGCGCGGCAATCTGATCCTCTTCGTTGACTAATTCCTTTGGAAATGTTTTAGGTAAAGTGGTGATCAATTCATCATCAGTCACCTTCAGCTTTTTGGCGTTTTCGGCGGCTGTTTTTTCTCCCTGCTGCACAACAAACGCCACTGCGGAAAGAATGACTATTGAGCCGATTGCGACCAGGATGAAAGGCAGAACGGGCAGTGCTTTTTTCTTGATCGTCTCGACCGGCATTTCCGATTGTTCTTGATGCAAACACAGCGAGAGAGCCTGTTTTAATTCTTGTGCGGAGGCGAATCTATCGTCAGGATTTTTGGCGAGTAATTTCCTGATCAGTTTTTCCAACCCGGGAGCAAACTCTCGCCCTAATGCCGCTTCCTTGAGTGACGGCGGGTTTTGCTCCATGTGCAGGAAGAAGGTTTCTACGGCAGTTTTTCCAACAAAAGGAGGCGTTCCCGTCAGACTTTCAAATAGTGCGCACCCAAGGCTGTAGAGATCCGACCTTTCCGTCAGTTTGTCCCCGCGCGCTTGCTCGGGGCTCATGTATAGCGGGCTTCCGATCATTTCGCCTGTGCGAGTCAAGGCCTGCGTATTGGCTATGCCGTCATCAGTTTCTATTTTCTTTGCGATGCCGAAGTCGAGCAAGATGGCTTTGTTTTGACCGTCTTCATTGAGCACCATGATATTGCTTGGTTTGATGTCTCTGTGCAAAACCCCTTTTTCGTGAGCGTGCTCTAGACCGTTTAAAACCTGGCAAAATAGCTCTACAGCTTGCTCTGGAGGAATGACGCGCTCGGAAATCAATTTGGAAAGAGGCGGCCCGTTCACATACTCCATGACCATAAATGGCTGATTAAGCCATATCCCGAAGTCGGAGATGCGGGCTAGATTGGGGTGGTCCAGCGAGGCCATGGTCTTTGCTTCTCGCTGAAAACGCACGGACAGTTGCTCGTTTACATAGTGCGAGGGGATGACTTTGAGAGCTAGAATTTTGTCGAGCAAGACTTGTTTGACACGAAAAACCGTGCCCATACCTCCTTTGCCAATCTCTTCCAGAATTTCGTATTTTTCTGCAAATAGTCGATGGGAGATGCCGTCTCCATCATGATCTTCGAGCTTTGTGCCGTCATTTGGGCAATAGGCGATGGCGCTGAATATAGTGTCACATTGAGGACACTTGCGCAGCGACGTCTCGTGAAGATCCTTTTGCAGGTGCTGTGTGTGGTCCTGCTCCATCGTTCATCCCATATCTCTGCGTTTCTTATACCCAGCTATGAGCTTCACCAGGATAATTATTTGACGCTATCATTGTTGCTATTTTTCTTAGTTCGTTCGTCCAGCTGCCACTCGGAGCGCCGATAACCGGAGCCTCTCTCTCTGAGGAAAACCACTTCCTGGCAATTTTTGCATTCGGTCAAGAAATCGTGTGCAAATCCTTCTTCCAGACCGTCTATCTGTCTCACGATAAGAACCCGCAATGCTGGCAATGCAGTCAGTTTTTTCAGTCCATTCTTAGTCATTTTTGTGGATGACAAACTGAGATGTCGTAAATTCCGCATTTGCAAAATGGTGTCAATGGCAGTGTCATCAATTGGGTTGTAGTCTAAGTTCAGACTGCTTAATTTCAGTGACGTGAGGTGTTTCAAGCCTTTGGGGCTAATGCTGTTGCGACCAAGATACAACACAGACAGACTGGGAAGATTTTTGATCGTGATTATGTCTTTGTCGCGCAATCGCAGACTTCCTAAATGGAGCTTGCTTAGCCTGTCCATGCGGCTTAAATAAGCGATTCCCTTGCCTGTGACTTTGGTTCGAGTCAGATTTAATTCTTCCAGGCCGTTCATGGTAGAAACCAGCTCGACAGCCTTGTCGTCGATAAATCTATTGTTGTTTAGCGAGAGATTCCTTAATTGTGACAAATAGCGCAATGAGGACAATCCCGAGGCATCACATTTGGTGCCTCCGAGGTCAAGGAAGTGAAGAGAGCGCAATGACTCGACATGCTTTAAGCCGCTGCTGGTAATAGGATTTGCATTCAAGTGCAGTCGCTCCAGGGTGCGAAGTTCTCCAACATATTTCATGTCGTCGTCGGTGATGTTTGCATCGCTAAGGCGAAGGACCTTGAGAGAACCTTGCAGATTGCCGAGCATGCTATGGGGGAAGTGAGCTTGGGCCAAACCCAGCCTCTGCAGACGGCGATCTTGTTGAATCAACCTGACTCGCTTAATTTCGAGAATTTGTCCCCGCAGTGCCAGCGTTTCTTCGTTTCCAGTCAATGGAACGTATTGTGTTTCTTTTGCTGCTGGTTCTTTGAGATTGATTCGTTTTTCTGGTTCGTCTTCATCGCTGTTTATGTTAGTGTCAGCTTCTTGTTTGCCGTCATAAATAGCTTTATCCGCGACTGTGAGCCAGGTTTTCTCTATCTCGATCTTGTCTTCTTTGAGAATCGGCTTGCTGTCTCGTGCGAATTTCTCACCTTGTATCGTTATGGAAGCGATGACCGAAACCGAGATCAAAACTGCCAGACAGACCAGAATAATTGTCGTGCGCGAAATGATTTTGTCGGATTTGTCGGGCGCTTTAATGTCTGCTTGTTTGTCTTCAAGCTGGATGGCCAGTGCCAGAGCGCGTTTGGTCTCGTCGGCAGTTTGGTAGCGGTCGGATGGATTTTTTGAAAGCATTTTTTTTATTGCTCTTTCCAGACCGCCTGGAAACTCTCGCCCAAGTGATGCTTCTTTCAATGTTGGCACTGGTTTTTCCATGTGCAAAATCAAAGTGTCCACGGTCGATTTACCGACAAAGGGCGCTGTGCCGGCAAGGCATTCGAACAGCGCGCACCCGACGCTGTAAAGATCCGAGCGCTCGGTAAGCTTCTCTCCATGCGCTTGTTCGGGACTCATATACAGCGGGCTGCCGATCATTTCACCGGTGCGCGTTAGTCCCTGAGTTTTGAAATTATCTACACCAGTATCGTCACTGGGTTCGATTTTCTTGGCGATGCCGAAATCGAGGAGAATCGCTCGATGATTGCAAGATGCTTTTGTTTGCTGGTCTGGCGAGGATGGCACGATCATGATATTGCTCGGTTTTATATCTCTGTGCAAAACCCCTTTCTTGTGCGCATGCGCAAGTCCATCAAGCACCTGTGAAAAAATTCCGATCACTTCCTCGATGCTCAATTCTGTTTCTAGAATGAGCTTGTTGAGCGGTTTTCCGTCGACGTACTCCATCACCATGTAAGGTGAATTCTGGTAAATTCCGAAGTCGAGAATTCGCCCAAGATTGGGATGATCGAGAGTAGCCATTGTCTTTGCTTCTCTCTGAAAGCGAGTAATCAAAAGGTCTGTCAACGACTCAGCCGGAATAACTTTTAAGGCGCAAATCTTGTCCAGCAGAATTTGGCGAACACGATAAACCGTGCCCATGCCACCACTACCGATTTCGTTGAGAATTTCGTACTTGCCTGCAAAGACGGACGCAGTGGTTTGGCTGGAATCCGCGTCTTCGAGCTTGGTTCCGTCGGATGTGCAATATGCGACATTGCGCGCAAAGAGAGCCTTGCATTTCGGACATTGCAAACAGGCTTCATTAGCAATACTCAATTTCGAATTGAGAGTGTTGTCTTGATCCACTGGTTTTTCAAAACCCAATTCCCCGACACTTTATACCCGCAATGCCGCGAGCTGCTTTGTTTGTGCGACCGGTAATCAGGTTGTACGCCAATTGCCAGGGCTGAGTTTTATTGGTTACCGTTTAGTTCAGATTCAATCTCGTCTAACATTTTCCTGTCTGCTGGGGACAATTCAGCGTTGTCGAGCAAATCAGGCCGGCGCTTTAGTGTTCGTGTAAGAGCCTGGCGTCGGCGCCACAAGTTTATTGCTTTATGATCGCCACCGCGCAAGACTTCAGGTACTTCCATGCCGCGAAATTCGGGCGGTTTTGTGTATTGCGGGGCCTCTAGGATGCCGTCGGAAAAAGACTCTTCGTGCACCGAGGCAATTTTGCCGAGCACGCCTGGAATCAGCCTGCCGACTGCATCTATGACGACTAGAGAAGCAAGTTCTCCGCCGGTCAGGATGTAATCACCGATGCAAATTTCTTGCGTGGCCAGTGTTCGTATCCTCTCGTCAAAACCCTCATAGTGACCGCAGATAATAGCGATGTCTGTTTCATTAGAGAGCGCCTGAGCGGTTTCTTGTTTGAACGGTTGTCCTTGCGGGCTCATCAGCAAAACCGGCATGGTCTGCTGTTTTTCATTGTCTCCAGTCGATGTGGAAACTGTTTTGCAAATAGATTCGTAGGCTGCGAAAAACGGTTCCGGCTTCAACACCATCCCGGCGCCGCCGCCATATGGTGAGTCGTCCACTTTTTTGTATTTGTCGGCGCAAAAGTCGCGCGGATTGTAGGTTTTGACTGCCAGCCTTTCCGCTTTGATGCCGCGTCCGATTACGCTCACTGCCGTGTAGGTAGAGAGGAGGTCGGGGAACAGCGTTATAACGTGGAAGGTAAGCACTTTAAAAAAGAGGGGGAAAGGAATTGGCCGTGGATGCACAGCGCAAAAGGAGTGTAGCAGATCTTTGAGAAAAACTATAAAAGATAGTAAAAGGTACGGAAAAAATAGAGGGGAGAAGGGTTTGGAACCCTGCACCCCTCTAAAGGACTCAAGCGGCAAGTGCCGGTCTGTGCCCGAACAGCGTCAGCCGTGCGTGGCTCGCTTCATCTCTTCGAGGTCGAATTTCGGCGAGCGGTCCATTTTGACCAGACCATTTGCTTCCTGGTAGGTATCGGTGAACTGCGTGTAGCAGAACCCGGCCAGCAGGGGCAAACGATTGATCGAGGACATCAGCCGCAGGTAAAGACCCTTCAGTTCGTCCTCCGTGCGCGCCACCGAATATCCCCATGCCGACTCGTCAGTGGACAGCTTGATGCCGCCGAATTCAGTCAGCATGATCGGACGTTCGCCGCGTTGCAGCCCCTCCAGAAGAAGCAGCCGGTGACCCGGACGCTCCAGACGCAAGGTATGCTCGGTGGTCGACTCGTCGTTGCGATAACGAGCTTCCAGCACCATTGGGTCATGGTGGTAGTCGTGGATGGCGATGATGTCTGTTTCGACCATCTCCCATCCATCGTTGCCGATCACAGGACGCGACGGATCGAGTGACTTGGTCAGGTGATACATGGAAGCGACGAATCGCCTCTGTGCTTCCACCTGCGAAAGACTGGGCACGCCCCACGATTCATTGATGGGCACCCAGGCGACGATGCACGGGTGGCTGGAATCGCGCTTGATCGCCTCGACCCACTGCGAGCTTACGCGCTCAATGGTCTTGTCGCTGAACGCATACGCGCTGGGCATTTCTTCCCAGACGTACAGCCCTAGTTTGTCCGCCCAGTAAAGGAAGCGGGGGCACTCGATTTTCTGGTGCATGCGCACGCCGTTGAAGCCCATCGACTTGATGAGCTCGATGTCCTTCTTAAGCGCCTCATCGTCCGGTGCTGTCAGACCAGTCTTTTCCCAGTAACCTTGGTTAAGAACAAGGCGCAGCGTCTCCGGACGATCGTTGATGCAGAAGCGGTCGCGCTGCACTTCGGCAGAGCGAATCGATGCGTAGCTCGTCACAGCGTCGGCAGACTTGCCGTCGGCAGAAGTGAGCGTCAGCGTCGCATCGATCAACTTCGGGTTGTGGATGCTCCACAGAAGATGGTTGCGAATGTCGTCGATACCGCCGTCCGGGATGCTGATGCGGCGCGACAGCTCTTGCTGGTTCGCCTCTGCTTCGCTGACCGTGTAGGTATCGTCGACAAGCGTTTTTCCATCTGCCGCGAGCTTAACGTTCAACCTCGAACCTGCGCGCGTTTGAGCGGACAGGACGGCGGTCAAACCGATCTCGAAGCGCTCGACGGACGACGTCCATTTGAGAGCCACGATATGGGTTTTCGGCAACTTCTCCAGCCAGACTGACTGCCAGATGCCTGTGGTGCGCGGGTACCAGATCGAGTGAGCGTTGAGCTGCCAATCTTGTTTGCCGCGTGGTTTGGAAAGATCCTGAGGATCGTCAT
The DNA here is from genome assembly GCA_013823055.1 of Cyanobacteria bacterium DS2.3.42. Classification (GTDB taxonomy): domain Bacteria; phylum Cyanobacteriota; class Vampirovibrionia; order Obscuribacterales; family Obscuribacteraceae; genus QKMZ01. Next base: position 14,601 of record PNLN01000130.1, on the reverse strand, counting down.
CGGCTCGCACGACAATCTCTTGCTCGGCTGCTTTGCCGCTCTTGAGGAAGTCGGTGGCGTCGATGGAGAAAGGTGTGTAGCCGCCTTCGTGCGCGCCGGCAAGATGACCGTTGATCCACACTTTGGCGCTGTAGTCCACGGCGCCGAAATTGATCACCAGTCGCTCGCCATTGACGAGGCGCGGAGCCGTGAACCGCCGGCGATACCAGACCGTGCGGTACAGTCCCTGGTCGTTGATGCCGCTTGCCTCTGTTTCAGGGGCGAAGGGAACATTGATCTGTTTGTCGAACTCGACTTGAGCCGGACGTGTCCAGCCATTGTCTCGATCGATGGAAAACTGCCAGAGCCCGTTCAACGACTGCCAGAAGGCGCGTTTCAGTTGCGGGCGTTGATATCCGAAGGCATCTCCTGACGGCACCTCGTGCGCGTCAGTGGCCGAATGTCCAGAGTTTTTCATGGCATTTAGTCCTTTTAGATTTCACAAAAAGGTGAAAAAGCGGCCGGACCAAAAGTCGTTTCCGACTTAGATCCGGCCGCCCAACACCCTCTAGCTTTCGCCAGAAGAAGGCGTGTTTGCCTTCAATCCTTACTGGTTAGCCCGCGTTGCTGTCGCCGCCGTCCAGCTTCATGGTGGCGACCATGAACATGCTGACGCACGCACCGACCCAACCGATCCAGCCGAGGCTGTAGGCGATTGCACCGGTGGCGAAGAGCCCGAAGGCTGCCAGGAAGATCTTCTGAAGGGCAGTCTTGTTGCCCTTTTCGAAAGTCGACAGCAGAAAGGCTGCGCCGAACGCGCTCAGGGCATGAAGGCCCGAGGACGGACCGGTGAGCGGTTCCGGGAATGTCGAGCCGACGAGGAATGTCGCACCGACGGCGAAGGCCAGCCAGTACAGCAAGTTTCCGATTTTACGCATGATTTCTCCGAAAGAGAACCGGGGCACGAAGACGCTCCGTATAGGTCGTCTCAACGTGCCCCGGCCCCGGAAGTTGGGAAGTGAGCTCTACTTGACCGTCTTCGGGTCAAGAGCCTCGATTGCGGCACGCAGCTGCAGCGTTGCTTCCGCATCGTCTGCCGCGAATTGGCTGGCGGCAATCGGCTTACCGATTACGACTTTGACGCCGCGACGAAACAGCGGGAAGAGCAGCATGGTGAGCATGTACTGGATCTGACGCGGGAATTTCTGAATCCATCCGCTCGGGTATTTCCCGTAGCGCATGAACGCCGGAATGATCCAGACGTCCTTACCCAGTTCTTTGGCCGCTTGCTTGATGATGCGCACAGCACCATCTTTGAACGGCAACATGGTCGGCTCCATGTTGGTCAAACCTTCGGGCAGCAGCACCAGGTTCTGACCGGTGGTCAAAACCTTTGTCGCTGCCGCGCGTGCACGCACGCCGCCATCGCGGATGCCGTCATGCGCGACGAAGCCACCCCAGGGCCCGACGATATGTGCACCCAGTCCCCACCCGAAGGTGAAGACTGTTTCGTGCGCCATGTAGCGAGCTTTTCGGTTGATGACCAGCGGGATGACAGCGACGTCAACGCCGAAGGGGTGATTGGAGGAGTACATGAACGGTCCGGGGACCGCATCAAGATTCTCTCTGCCAACCACTGTGATTTTGCCTACCTGGAGGAAGGTCATGAAGCGCGAGAACCTCTGCAGGCTGCGCAGACCTTTGTCCGTCGGCGGGGGCGCCAGATACCCGCAAGTGGCGATCTGTTTGGTGTACTCCTTCCAACGCTTTACGCGTGGGGAGACAACAGACCGCCAAATGAAAGTGAGCGCCAATAAACTCACCGCAGCAATTGCGATGATGGTTGTGATACTCATATCCAGGTTCCTTGCTCATTGGCAAGAAACAGGAGTGATGCTCTTACAGCTTCTGAGCCTGTTCGAGCAGCTCCTGAATCTTGGCTCGCATGAATTGCGAGCATTCGTGTGGGTCAGTGGGAAGCGAGGCAAACGGGATGGGCTCCCCAATCACGACGGTGGCGCCATAATTGCGGAACTTCGTGACGGTCTTCGTGCCATCAGGATTACGAGTGACATCAACCCAGGTGCGGAACTTGCCCAGGGGTGGTATGACCCGCGCGAGAGCCCCGATAAAACGCTGGAAGTAAGAAGCGTTCTTCGGATCGCGCTTGTAATCGATGCCGACAGGAAGGAGCGCCACGTTCTCACCCTCGCCCAGCTGTTCGACAGCCATGGCCATGGTGCGAGCCGCTCCCGTACGGAAATCCTCTGCGCGCAGCACGTTGTCGTAAACGAGCTTGCCCTGCGGGAAGAGAAGCAGGCGGGTGTGGACGTTGGAGGCCAGGTACGCCGCTGCTGCCTTGACGACAGCCGCGCCTTGACCGGGTTTCGCCGTACCACCTTCGACTTTGGCGGCAATGGTGCCGACCCAGGCCGCGATCAGGGCGCGAGCGCCTTGCACCTCAGCCTGCTTGGCGATTTGCGTGTAATGGCACGGCAGAGCCGTACGCGTCACAGCAAAGTCCATCTGGAAAGTGTGGTTGGGCGCGATCAACAGCCGGCCGTTGTAGCGGGCGTTTTTCTTGCCGATCACTTTCACAGGACCGACCACCAGGAAGGTAATCAACCGGGTGGCGAATTTGAAGAAGAGGCGGGCCAGGAAAGTTGGCGGGGCAGGCAGATAGCCACCCTGCAGCAACTTTTTGGCCTCACCTTTCCAAAAGCTATAGCGTTTTGCAACGTACAGCCCGAGAGCAGCGACTGCCAGACCGACAGCCAGCCAGACCCAGTGGTCTGCCAGCACGGCCAGTGTGTTTTCGATATTCACAGCTTAGTTCCTCCATTGGTTTTGGAAGACACGAGCAAGCGATCCGGCTTCAGCAAAGGCTGAGAGGCCGAATCACTTGCAGTGAGAGATGGACATTTCTCGGTTGAAAACGCGACGCGTTCCCCCCCGTGCGAGACTCAGTAGCTGAGAATCGCCTTGATAGCGCCTTTGACGTTGGTGACGCGCAAAGATTGCGTCGGCTTGCCCGAGTCGCCGTCGATGTTCGGAATCACAGGACCCGAAGATTCGATGGTCACTTCATCGGTGCGAAACCGGTAGTAGTGCTTGCTGTTTTCCGGCTTGCCGAAGCTCATCGCTGCGGCAAACTTGATCAGCTGCCAGGTGTTGACGCCGTTGATGACGACGACGTCGAGCAGTCCGTCGGAGGCATTCGCTCCACGGCTCAGTGCTGACATCATCGGTGGTGTCACGTTCAGAACGAACACAACCGCCGCATCATTGTCGACCACCTTGTCCTTCGTCGTCAGCCGGAAACGCAGTGCGTTCGGCGACAGGCAGGCTCGGAACATGCGCACCGCGTAGGTGAGCTTGCCGAACCAGCGCTTGAAGACGGGACTGGCTTCAGAAATTGCGTCCGAGATTTTCCCCAGACCGAGCGCCACCAGTTGGTACTGGGTATGCTCCTGGCCTTGCGCGTCGGCGTAGACGAGCTTGACCATATCGACCTGCTGCGAGGCGCCGTTGAGCACCATCTGTGCGAACTGGTCGACGGAAGGGTTGGCGTAGAACGACCGGGCAAACAAGTTGCCGGTGCCACCGGGATAGACTGCAAGGACGGCTTCGGTGCCGATCAAGCCTTCCGCAACGGCACGCACCGTGCCGTCGCCACCGAACGGAATGACGACGTCGGCACCATCAAGCGCAGCCTGATGAGCCAGTTTCGTCGCCGAACCTGGTTCGGCGGTAGTGTGCACCACAGTCACTTCAACGCCTGCGGCACGGAGGATTTGAGCGAGCTTGGTAACGCTGTTGACGTTAGCCGTGCCGCCTTTCGGATTGAAAACGATGGTAGCTTTGCGTGGTCGCATCAAGAGACTCCAGAAGCCTCTGCGCAGTGAAGAGTGCCATCTTCTGCGCATAGCTTCTCCGAGAGAACAAGAAGTCGTTATCTTCTTGCTCTCCGAGTCATGAAAAGGAGCCTGCATCCCGCGCGCACAATGCACGCGTAAAAAACGCAGGCCATGACCCCCAAGGACGGTCGCACTGGGCACTTGCTGGCGCCGCACGATGGGGGGGAAGGAACGCTAGGTTCGCGTTCGTGATTCTCGAATCAGCCCTTCTTTAGAGGGGCGTGGCGAATCTCGACGTCGTAGAGTTCGAGCACGTCGCCTTCGGGCCACCAGAGCGGACGCACGTAGTGATACGCGCCGTTCACCGAGGTGACATAGCCATAACGCTGCTTCTTGCGCGTGCCCCAGTTGATGTCCTTGCGCAGGATCTCAACTCGGTCGCCTTTCTTGAAGCCGCGCAGCCTTTTTCTGCGGCAGAGTTTCATGTCTTTCTCCGTTAATCAGCGCTTGCGGGCAGCGGCCTTTTCTTCCTTCTCGCGTGCGTCTTGCTGCGCTTTCATGAAGGTGTACATGCGCTGCCAATTGGCCATGAACAACGCGCCACGCTTTGAGTCGTAGCTGAAGTTCAGGTAATTGGCTTGCCTGTTGGCCAGCTTGGTGTAGTTCCAACTGCCGTCTTCGACCCACACACCATCGACGATGGTGTACTTCGAGTGCATGATCTGGTTGTTCTTTTCGGAAGTCCCAATCACGACTTCGATGCCGGCAGCCCTGAGGCGACCGACACCTTTCTCGATGTCATCTCCGGACCAGCCGCGCGTTTGCGACAGGTCGATCAAGATGTGAATGTCCTTCACCCCGCGACTGTGCAGCTCCAGGAGCTTGTCATAGATGCGCGGGTCGGTGAAGGTGTAGACGGCGATATGCACGGACTTTTCCGCACGATCGAGGAACTTGAGATACGCTGCAAGCCCGTCTTCGTAAGGTGTAAACACCGTCTCGAGCTGGCCTTGCGTGGGCGCCGGCTGGATTTTGAACCCAGTGTAGACGCCGCCTCCAAAGACCAGCAGCACTGCAAGTGCCACCGAAATCAGTTTTGCTTTCAGGTTCATCTTTTTGCTCGTAATTTGACCGGCTTACTCTTTGTGTTCAGCCAGTTCGATGGTGATGAGGCGCTGGTTGTGCACCTGTTGCGCGATCAAGTCATCGATCTCGTCGGCAGAGAGTTCCGTGACAAGCTTGAATGTGACCACGCCGTCATTTTTGGAGAGGCTCTCCAGCTTGGCTCGCTCGCTGAAAAGCTTGCGTACCTCGTTGAAGTGCTCTTCTCGGCAAACGATGCGGATTGCGTGTCCACCTGCGTCAGTGCTGGGAAAAATCCAGTAGCTAAGCTGGACAGCGGTGATCGTCAGCAGCGCGACAGCGACGGCTGGCGAAAAGAAGCCATAACCGAGCATGATGCCGATGCCGGCGGTGAAGAGAATGGTGGCTGCCGTAGTCACACCGGAGGTCGTCCATCCCTTGCGGGTAATGACGCCCATGCCGATGAATCCGAGTGCAGGCAGAATTTGACCGGCAATGCGAGTGGCATCACCTTCGCCTGCAGCCTTAACGACCATGGCGCCCATCAGCGTGATGATGCAAGAGCTTACGCAGACGAGCAAATGGGTTCGAACACCGGCGATCTTGTGACGATGGCGACGTTCGAGTCCGATACCAGCGCCCAGTGCCATGGCGAGCAAGACGTGCGGCATGTAGCCACCCATCTGCTGCACGACCGGGCTGGCCAAAATATCAGTGATCAGATTACTGAACATTTCAGGGCTCCTTTCTCCGATGTTGGAACAACGCCGTCAGCCAGCCGAACTAGCGCGAACGCGAGCTCGTAGGGGCGACGCCACGCGTCGTCCATGCTGTGAGAGCGGCATTGTTGTCCTCAGGAGATTTATTTGCCTGGATTGAAAGCTTCGGCCGTCACTCAGATGAGCGTTGTGCAGAGGCCTTAAGTCCAGGCGACATAGTTGTTTGAAGTTGAACGATAGAGAAGGTGTTTAGTTGATCTCGAGTGAAGTAAAGAAGTGGGTATCCTTGACTCTAGTGTCGGGCGCGTCACTAACCAACAGGCCAAGGGATCCCGTGCATATAAGTTTTTGTAATCAGTGAACTCTTCTCTAAACAAAGTACTTAAATACGCTTTATTTGGGGTAATAGAACGCCGAAAATGGGCGAATTTGCGGCGCTCCGCAACCGCTTGGCAGCCGCCTTAAGCTGCATCTTAGAAACCCTGGATAATTAGCACCGCTAGCGCATATACGGTTGCACTAAGCCTTTCTGGTCTGGACTGGTGCCGGCTTGCGTAAGCTTTAAGCAAGTCACCTCCATTTCCGTAAGGTGTTATCGTGAATTCAGGTGCTCTCTTACCAAAAGTCATTCTGCGTCGCCAACTAAATGCCCGCAAAACTTACTCTCACTCATAAGCTATGTCTGGCTGTTTTGGTGCCGCTTTCGGTCAACGTCTACCTCTACTCGGAGACGCAAAGGCAGGTTAAATCCCTCGAAAAGCAGGTCGAGGAGCTGGAAAGTCGGCGTGCAGAGGCAAGCACCGCCAACAGCATCATCACCAATGAAGTTTTCGCGCTTCAGGCATTGATGCAGTACAAGATGTTTCACAGCAAAAAAGACAAAGAAGAATTCGACATGTACATGCAGAAAATGCGCGACGATATTTCTGCCCTGGAGCTATTGCTGACCACAAAATTGAATGCTCCGGCCGACGCTTCAAAAGTCCATTTCCTTTATGCTGAGCTGCTTCATTCCTTGAAGGAGTCTGACTTTCGGCCGGATGCGGATAATCAGTTAGGCTCGTTTTTTGAAGACCTTGAGAGAAACCAGCGAGTCAAACGCGCGATGCTTTCTTTGATTGAAACACTCCGAGGAATAGACAAAAAAGCAAGAATTGCAGTCGAAACCGGTGTGGTGGCAGAAACCGCACAGAGAGCCGTATTTCGCAACTTCTTTGATTTGACACTGTTGCTCAATTCACTATTTTCTGCAATTTTTGCTCTCTATGTGACTCAGTTTATTGTGCGCCGAGTTACTGCAATAAGAGAAAACTACAAGCGTTTGGCCGATCACCAGCCGCTTTTACCATCTATGAAATCTGATGATGAGCTGGGAGAACTAGATAATAGTTTTCGTGCTATGGCTGAGAATTTAGAGGCTGGTCGTCAGGCACAACTGGAAATGATGCAGCAAATCGCATCATCGAGAGATAAGTTGCAAACAGTAATTGATGCCCTTCCATCGGCACTGTTCATCACTGATTCGGAAGGTCACGTGGAGTCCATCAATAAGTTCGCCAAAGACTGTTTTCACATAGATCTGAATTATTTTCACGAACAGCAACTTGCCAAATTATTTCAACTCAATCCGGAGATGCGACCGAATTTTATTACAATGCTTGCCAGAGAAACCGTAACTGCACCAATGGAATTTTTTGCGGTTACACCAGATAAAGAACTCGTCCCAGTCAAGGTTTCTACTGTATCATTCGACAGCAATGACAAGCAGAAATTTCTAACGGTAGTTGCTGATGAATCAGAATCTTTCAGGTTAAAACAAGCAAAATCCGATTTCTTTTCAATGGTCAGTCACGATATGCGCACTCCGTTGGGCACCATTAGTGGTGTCTTGCAATTGGCTATAAAAGGTGCACATGGAGAATTGAATAAAGAAACGGTCGATCGCTTGAATGTGGCTCTGCATAACTCTTCTGTGTTGCTGGAGTTGGTCAATCGCTTGTTGCAGATTGAGCAAATTGCCACAACAGATATAGAACTAAATCCTGAGATCGTCGATGTTTCACAAATCGCGTCAGAGGTTGTTTCGCTAATCGCACCTCAGTTGGAACCTAAAAATCTTAAGCTCATTAATGAGAGTCACAGCCAGTCTGTGTTTGCAGACCGCTCTTATATTCAGGAAGTGGTTATGAATTTGGTATCAAACGCAATCAAATACTCGCCTGAAGGTGGTGAGATCAGACTCTCAAACAAGACAGACGGCGATCAAACAATTGTCGAAGTCGCCGATCAAGGTCCGGGCGTGCCGGCGTCGAAAAAGAAGGCGATTTTCGAGCGCTTCAAACAAGCCGACAAAAAGCGCGATTCAAAGATCGGTTTTGGTCTTGGTCTGGCGATCTGCAAAGCTATCGTTTCGCAGCACGGCGGCTCGATTGGCGTTCGTGATGCTGACGGCGGCGGTTCGATCTTTTGGTTTAGTTTGACGTCGAAGAACGGAAATTAATTACCGCTGTTTTCCTCGTCAATTCTCTCCCGCTCCGTTTCCATCACCATTTCCGCTCTCTCTGGCAGCAACGAGATCTTCGTTGTTTTTCAACACTGCTTTGTCAGAGAGATAGGTCAAAGCATTTGGCGAAAGCTCGCTCTGGCTCTGCTTTCCAGTGTGAGTTTCGTTGCCGGTATCGCCTTTCTTCGGCAGAAAACGACTTACGGTTCCGAGTGCTTCTGCAGTGGCGGCCGGAAATAATGCTCTGAATTTTGCCGCCAGTTGCGCCGGAAATGTGATGATCAACTCGGCGTCGCCGTAGCGGCAAGCGTCGATGATTTCGTGAGCAGCTCTTTCTGCATTTGCAGATAAGAATGGCAGCGAGTTCATAGTGCTGAAAAGAGCATATTCAAGTTTGTTCTGACCTTTGAACTTGGCGTTGACGTGACTTCCGGTTCTCATTAAGCCTGGGCACACTGTAGTGACGAAAACGTTGTCCGGCATCAATTCATACCGGAGCCCTTCCGAAAGCCCCGCTAAAGCGAATTTACTAGCGTTGTAGGGCAAAAGATGCGGCACGCTTATCTTTCCGCCGATCGAAGCAATGTTCACTATGCGACCGAATTTCTTCTCGCGCATGTGCGGTACGACCGCCAAAGCCGCATACAGCGGCGCCCAGAAGTGGCTGTCAAGTGCGTTTTTGTAATCTGTTGTGGTCATCGAATCGTGCGGCCCGACTTGGATAACGCCAGCATTGTTGATAAGGATGTCAATGGAGCCCATCTCTTCAATGATTTTGGCAAAGGCGGCTTCGACTTCTTTTTCAACGGTGACGTCGCACACGACAATGCGAACATCAGCGTCCTTTTCCAGCAATTCCTTCTGGGCTGTATCCAGCTCCTCCATGCTTCGCGCCATAAGAACGAGCCTGGCTTTCTCTTTAGCCAATTTGCGCGCTAGTACTAAACCCAGTCCCCGGCTTCCTCCGGTGATGACGACGACTTTGTCCTCGAAATCAATGCGGCGCATCATACGCGTCACAGTGGTTGCCGCGTTCAACGCGGTTGCACCTAGACCAAGCAATACAAACTTATTTAGAAACACAGATGCTTCCTCCACGGAAAAATAGATGACTGATCGACAAGGTCACCTGGTCGAAGTTCCAATCAAAAAGAAACTCCCATCAAAAAGTATTGTTCCGCGCGATGTGCCGTTTGAAAACAGCATTTGCGCTGCATGTTTGTGGCAATAAAATTCAGTTTGGCCTTTATGACGAAAAATAATCATTTTTCGTCATGCCATAACCTTGAAACGCGCTGCCTGCAATGCTTTTGCTGATTTTTCAATTGGGCATTGCAGGTTTTTCCTAAACGCTTGGTGCGCAAGCCTTTACGATAGAGGGCACCCGAAAAATGATCATTTTTCGGGGTGAAGGCGAGATTGAAATTGAGGGCGTCCATGCTCGTGCTCTTAACGGCGCAACGAAAATGCGATTTTTACAAGCTACTTTTGCTTCGATGATTTGATTTCGCATTGCCGGCACTGTTCTTCCATTTGAGTTATTTTGTTCTGCTCTTGGTAGACCAACGCCGCGAAAGCGTCATCGTGCTTCCCTCTGGAAATTTGCTCAAGTGCCAGCTGGTAGAGCTTTTGCGATTCTTGACATTCTTTTGTCGCTTTGCCAATTTCTTTGTTGACGAAGTGCATTGATGCTTTCATATGGAGTTTTCTTGCTTTGAAAAATAACTCCCATGCAGACTTGTCCAATTGCGGCGGCACGGAGTCTAGTTGGATCTTTTTGCCGTCGATCGCATCGATCTGTTCCTGTGTGAATTTCTCGGAGATATTCAGAGGCAGATCTTCTTTTGAAAATCCAAGTCCTGAAATTGAGGCGGGCCAGAAGTTTGCGGCTGTTTGAGGTCTGCTGATGAAGGCTGGCATTCCCGGAGGCAGTGGCATTTGAATGTTTTTTTTCGGTGGTTCCGTACTTTGACTCGTTGCTTCACCGGCTTTTGTACTCACGGCGGCTGGGCGGCCTCGAAGATAGAAGTGCTTCATTGCTTTGTCGTCAGATGCAGATGCTAATTGAGGCGACATTGCAGCCAACAAGGACAAGAATGAGCCGACTAACTTTGCCCAGCTCGATCTAATGGGGCGCAGAATCTTCGGACATTCGTCTGTGACAAGTGTTCCATCGTCGCGGCGGGATAATTGAAGGCAGGGAAGTGTAGGTCCGCTCAAAACTTCCTCCGCGCGTTTTTTGCTCATCGCGGAAATGTTGTAGACGTTTTTGTCGCAGCCACCGCAAAGCCGAACTTCGTCATTGCCCTTCATTGTGTTCCAGTCAACGCTGCAGGGTATTGCGATGCAAACGTTTTGCAAGATGCTCTCGTCATGATCGGTCCTGTCCATTGTTTTGCTCCAATGCGCCGCGGCGAGTTAAGTCGACGTCTCCAAATATGGATCTTAATTCAAATCCGATGGAAAAGCTTTGGTCTAATGAATCAGGGAAAGCGCTGAAGAGCGCAGTCAGTTGGCGATTACAGTCATTTTAATCTCTTCAGTGACTTCACTTCAGTTTCCTTTGCCTTTTGCCTAAGGTGGAAACATTAGGTCGCAGCGAGGAATTGAAATGGATGTTGAAAGTCGATTTGCAGAAATCCTTCAAATCAAAGACAGGCAAGAAGAAGCGGTCGCTATTCGAAAATTGATGGACGACATTGCATCAGGGGCTCACGGCCACGTCAATTCATTCTATGTATTCAATTTGGCAGAGCAGCATTTGCGAGATCATCCGGAGTTAGGTTTGGAGTGTTATTACCTGTCGATGTTCCTCAATTCAAAAGCATTTGAAGAGGGTAGAGAGGCAGCAGCGCATGATGTGGACTACATAATTGGATTTGCGCTTTCTCTTCCTGAGGTCAAGGCTATTGATATTGGCAAAACAATCGATGCCCTGGAAGAGAAATACGGCATTTATATTTTTGGTCCGAAAAAATAGTTCCTTGTTTCATCGTTTTTTCTAGAAACAAAAAGGTGAAAGGCGCAGAACCTGAGCCCTGCGCCTTTCTAGTGGTTGAGATGATCCTTACCTTACCTAATCCATTAATACCGTAGGGTTCAGATCGAGAAAGATTACCTTCTCTTACCGCTCTTCTTAGCGGCTTTCTTAGCTGGCTTAGCAGCTTTCTTAGCAGGCTTAGCTGCTTTCTTAGCAGCAGGCTTAGCTGCTTTTGGCTTAGCAAGAACCAAAGTTGGTTGCTTAGCGCGACCATTAACGATGTCCTTGAGTTCTTTTCCAGCGCGGAATGCGGGAACGCGTGCTGCAGCGATTTTCAGCGGAGCAAGAGTTCTCGGGTTACGGCCGGTGCGTGCTTTACGATTACGACGTTCAAATGTTCCGAAGCCGACGAGGGTGACCTTGTCGCCTTTGGAAAGAGCGCCAGTGATGGTGTGAATGAAGGCAGAAAGAGTTCTGGTCACTTCAGACTTAGCTTGACCTGTGGTCTTAGCTACATTTTCAACGAGCTCAGCTCGGTTCATTCGAATTTCCTCCTTAGTGGAAATACTCATCCCAACCCACAAGCACGAATACTATCACCGCATAATTGAATACACAATAGATTCCGACTGCTAATTCGGAAAATTCTTTTTTGTCCTCTCGTTCAAACAATGATGTTCACGTGATTGTAGAGTGCCGTCAGTTTTGGGTTTCACGGAAATTATGATGATAGCGTTCGTTCTGAGCCAACAAGAATTTTGCATTTCCCATAACGACATAGCCATCAGATGTTCAAAAGGATCCTTTCTGGTCGATTCCGCAAAACCATGATGGGGTTTGGTTTTCATGAGGATTGAGACGTCTTGATTTTGGTTGAAAATTCAACGCGAGATATTTCTCGAAGATCTATAATGCACATCCATATCGATACAAAAACAGCTACGAATCTGCGTGCACGAATAAGGGATTTTCTCATGACAACTTATGACTTTGATCGAATCATCACCGCTTCGATTGTGACGATAGTTTGCGGATTGAGTCCCTGTGCTGCATTTGCGCAAGCGCAAGATAAAACTTCGGCGTCTACCCCATCGAGTGGCCGACTAAACGATCCGGCCAAGACACCAATCACACAAGTTAAGAAAGCGGCGCCAGTGGCGGCTGCCGACCCTAAGGTGACAACACCTGCTCCTGTTGAAGTTCAAAAAGCACAGGTCACAAAATCGACAGTTAATCTGCAAGAGCATTTTAAAGGCGGGTGGCAAATGTACCTGCAAAACCCCAACCATACCGGTTCTGGGTCGTTGATGGGGTTAGTGCCTAAGGGAACTTTGCGTTGGAGTTTTCCTGCCGAGGGTGCAGTTGATACCTCGGCTGCTGTGTACCGCGGGGCAGTATATGTAGGATCCGACGATAGTTGCTTGTACGCGCTCGACGAGAAAACCGGCCGAATGGTTTGGAGAAGAAAGCTCGGCGATAAGGTGAAATCCTCACCGGCCGTTGACGACGGCGTGGTCGTTGTTGGATGCGAGGACAAAAAATTATATGGAGTCGATGCACGGACTGGAAAAATTCTTTGGTCGATGGACACGCAAGACCGCATCTCATCTTCGCCCGCAGTGTTCAACGGTGTGGCATACGTTGGTGGCTGGGATGGAAATGTATATGCCGTCGATATTCATTCCGGAGCTGTGAAATGGAAATTCCAGGGCGAGGGACGGATCACGTCTTCGCCCGGCCTGACTGGCGATTCCATTGTTGTGACGTCGCACGGCGGATACATCTATAAGTTGTCCATGAGTGACGGACTTCTCGAATGGCATTTCAAAACGGGAAGCAAAATCTTCTCTTCGCCTCTAATAATGGATGGGTTTGTCTTTGTCGGTGGGTGGGACAAAATGTTCTACTGCGTCGATCTCTCCAGTGGCAAACTGAAATGGAAAGTGCCAGGGGCTGAGAGTTACAGCGTTTCACCAGTCGGCGCAAATGGAAAAATTTTCGTCGGCAATGACGATCTGAAAATGTATTGCCTCGATGCTCATACCGGAAAGATGCTCTGGAAAACGCAATTGAACAGCCCCGTCCCGCTGCTCTCATCTTCGCCAGCGCTCGCCGGCAATATGTTGTATGTCGGAAGTTCTGATTCGAATCTCTATGCAATTGATTGCCGCAATGGCGGAATCAAGTGGAAATACAAAACCCAGAGACCGATCGTCAGCTCTCCATCAATTTCAGGCTCCGGCGTTTTCGTCGGTTCGCAAGACGGCAATCTATATTTGATCAACTGACCTATACGATTTGATCAACTGATCTGTAGGGGCGATGCCATGCGTCGCCCGGTTTTGAGTTGGCTATTTTAAAGCGGTCGACGCATGGCGTCGACCCTACAGTAAACCGATTACGGAATTTCGTACTCTTGCTTTTGACTGGCTTTCTTGTCGTCTTCCTTTGGCTCTTCTTCTTCATCGCCCAAGTCAAGGGGCTTCACCTTCTCTAGATTTTTCTTTGAGTTCTGTTTGTAGAAAGCAATCGCTGCTTGGTACTGCGCACTCTTCAGCGCTTTCACATACTTAGGTAGCATTTGCAAATATTCCATCGGATCGATGAGCTCTTTCGTATCCGCCTTAACGACCGTGTAGTGCACGTGTACGCCGGTAGAGCGCCCGGTGGTTCCGGCATAACCTAACACGCGACCTCGGCAGACCCACTCGCCAGGTCGAACGCAGAATGCGTTTAAGTGCCCGCAGATCGTACGAATGCCGGGATATGGATAAGGATGGAAAACCTCGACGTGATATCCGAGCGCGCCTCGCCAGCCCACCCGAATCACTTGCCCATCAAGGAGGTTATAGACTTCCTGGTTTAAACGCGCGCCCAAATCGACCCCGGAGTGAAAGTCACCCCGACCTGTCACTGGATGGATTCTGAAGCCAGCCTTCGATGTTACCAGACCCATTCCGACCGGTGAGTATGGAATGTCATCACGCATGGGGGAAACTAGAAAGCGCGGGTAGAAAGGTTCAGGCCCGCGTGGTGATGTGTAACTGCCGGCAAAGCAGGAAACAGTAAGAGCAGGTAGAGAAACCAGCGCGAGGAGAGTCGGCAGAATTGCAGACAACTTTCGCCTTGCGTGACGTCGATTCAAAAAGGGGAGCGCATTTAGAATGCGTCCATCGGATGCCACTATAAAAACTCCAGCGCTCCGGACCCAGTCAATATAAGTCTTACCACGGAGAGCCAGTATTTTTCCTGTTCTCTTGGAAACGCGTTTGCATTGTAGGCATTGCGCTTGCTGTTTCAGCCCTTGCAGTGCGTAATTTTACTTGGTCGACATGATTGGACCAAGGGCGCTCAAGATGCCGATGCAGGCTGGACCCAGCATAGGCATCAGATAACCCGGCGCGTAAATACATAGCAGAATGAGGAGCTGCAGAGCAGTCCTATTAAGGTTGGAGGTAGGCGCCAAATACCAGTGCGCTC
>PNLN01000014.1 GCA_013823055.1 Cyanobacteria bacterium DS2.3.42 | reverse complement strand
GCCAATAGCGAGCTCAGAAATTCAATGTATTGCTCGACACCGTCAATCTGAGATATCGAACCAGGCTTCTTGCCGTTGACCGGCTCCAGCGAGTTCAAAATCTGCTCGATTTCTTTAAGACCATTGAGAGCGCCAATGGGGTTGGCTTTGCCTGTGTAGAGCTTGAAACCATTGTGCTCTTTGCCCAGGTGGCTGGCGGTCACGGCAATTGAACCGTCAAAGCCGTTGGCGGCTCCGTACCAGGCAATCATGGGAGTGGAGGCGACCGATAGCGAAACAACGTCATGTCCGGCGGTGATCAAACCGGCAGAAAGTGCTTCGGCAAGCTTTGGTGAATGGGTGCGGCTGTCGTGTCCGACCAAAACCTTCAAACGCTCTGTGGACGAGAGAAAGCGACCATAGGCTCGGCCGAGCTTGAAGGCGAAATCTTCGTTGAGTGCCCCACCATAAGTGCCGCGAATGTCGTATGCGCCGAAAAGCTTGTGACCAGAACCCATTGAGAAACGTTGACCTCATCTATTGACTACTTCAATCTTGCCATAGAAGAGTAATCTGAAAAGGGCTGAAAAGGGACTCATGACAATAGCCTTACCAAGACTTAACCGGGGGCTCACACGATTAGATAATGTTTCGATATCAGATCAACCGACGGGCCGCCATCCCAAACCTACCGGCAAACAAGGCTTGTTTTTTTCGCGGAGCGGTCCAACTCAGATTCGATGTCCAATAGCAGTCAGGAAGTAAGCAATGACAGTGCTAAGCTATTGCGACGAATCAGGATAATGTTGGTGACAGCCTGGGTTTACACTAGTATCAATGCGAAGTACTTACCCAAAGCGCGGATGCTCGCCCGCTCTCTAGAGCAGTACAATCCATCGATCAAATTTGCTGTTGTCTTTTCGGAGCCGGTCGGCACGCCATACGGGCACGACAGCGGTTTTGACGAAGTCGTATATTGCGAAGAGCTGCCCATTCAAGATTTCCGTGCCTGGGCTTTCCAACACGACGTGGTTGAGTTTTGCACCGGAGTGAAAGGACATATGCTTGTCCATCTTCTGGCAAAGAAGGACTGCGAGTCGGTCGTCTATATTGATCCAGATTGCGTTGTTCTGTCGTCGGTAGATAACATTCTCAGTGAGTTCCAGAAGTCTTCGATTCTTCTCACACCCCACATTACGCAGCCGCAGGCACTCGATGGCAACCTGGCAGAGGAGCTCGGTTCTCTGCGACATGGTGTCTTCAATTTCGGCTTTCTGGGTGTAAAAAACGATGTTGAAGGCAATCGTTTTGCCCGATGGTGGAGTCACAGACTGGAAAAATATTGCTACGACGATCCTTCCAACGGCATCTTCACAGATCAGCGCTGGGGAGACCTTGTCCCGGCGCTATTTGACCGAGTCGCAATATTGAAAAACCCCGGATACAACGTTGCCACCTGGAATATCCTTGAAAGAAAGGTGTCAGGCTCTCTATCTGAGGGATTTACCGCCAACTCTGAGCCACTTGTGTTTTATCACTTCTCTGGTCTGGATAGCGGCCAGCAACTCAACATGCTCAACAAGTACGCGAAGGATGTTCGTTGCCTCTATGACCTGCGCGATTGGTACATCGCAGAATGCCGTCGGCTAGAAAAAAGTGAAGATCTTGCCAATGCATGGATTTATGGCCTATTTGCAAATGGGCAGCAGATCGAGAAAGAACATAGGCTGCTTTACCGACAAAACCAAGAATTGCGCGAACGTTTTCCCGACCCATTTGACTGCGCTGAAGGCACTGACACTTTTTACTCGTGGTGTAGATTGCAAGAAATCGAAAGAACGGAAGCTCTTAGGCACGAAGAGTTGAAACATCAAAAACTGATTGAGGTTAGAGAACTCGTTCAAGCTAGAGAAAAGCTAGTCGAAGCGGAAGAACGATTTGCTGAAGCAAAAAAGGCTGGTGACGAGTGGGAGGCGCGGTTCGGTCGAAGTCAGAACGTCGCCAATGATTTAAGTAGCGAGCTCGACCGCATCCGCCAATCAAAAAAATGGATTCTTTTATGCCATTTGGCGACACTTAAAATGCGAGTCACTTCGCTGTTTCCTCAAAAAAGCATAACCTGAAGATTCTAAATTCTGCCTCACCTTGAGTCCATGACAGCGTTCGCCATTTGTAATGTTAGAGGTCTTACCTGCAGAAACTATCTTACTTTTGATATGGTTGCTCTGTGGAAACCATTAGATCAGACTTTTCAATTTTGAAATGAGCAAGCAAAAAGTCCTTGTTACTGGCGCTGACGGATTCATCGGTTCGCATCTCACCGAGCAGCTTGTTCGCAGAGGTTACGATGTTCGGGCTTTTGTCGTCTACAACTCTCTGAATTCCTGGGGCAATCTAGACTTTTGTCCTGCCGAAGTGCGCAAATCCGTAGAAATCTCAGCCGGCGACGTTCGCGATCCCCATTGCGTTATGCAGGCTATGAAGGGATGCGATATCGTCTTTCACCTGGCCGCATTGATAGCCATTCCGTATTCATACCAGGCACCAGCTTCGTATGTAGAAACGAATATCACCGGCACTTTGAACATCCTTCAAGCAGGCAGAGAGCTGGGTATCGAAAAGATCGTCCACACATCCACCAGCGAAGTTTATGGTACCGCCCGCTTCGTGCCCATCACCGAAGAACATCCATTGCAAGGACAATCTCCTTACTCTGCAACAAAAATTGGCGCCGATCAACTGGCCCTGTCCTTCTACAATTCCTTCTCAACGCCAGTGGCTATTGTCCGACCATTCAACACGTATGGACCTCGGCAATCCGCTCGAGCAATCATTCCGGCAACAATAGTGCAAATTGCCGCCGGAGAAAAAACGATCAAATTGGGCGCGCTGCATCCAACCCGAGACTTCAACTATGTTCTCGACACTGTAGATGGCTTTATTGCCGTTTGTGAGTCAGAGAACTCCCTCGGAGAAGTGATCAACATCGGCAGCAACTTCGAAATATCCATCAAGGACACTGTAGAGCTGATCTCCGAAGTGATGAATGCCGAGATCAAAGTGGAGACGGATCAGGCGCGTTTGCGACCGGAACGCAGTGAAGTAGACAGGCTTTGGGCCGACAACTCTAAGGCAAAACGACTGACGGGATGGCAGCCTAAATACGCAGGCAAGGAAGGTCTGCGCCGCGGACTAACCGAGACCGTAGAGTGGTTTTTGGACAAGTCCAATCTCAAGGGATACAAAACATCCGTCTACAACGTTTAATTGTGGTGACAGCAATCACGAGAACAACCAAGTGGTTTTAGATTTTACTCCTGAACTAGATGCAGTTTTGATGGTAGGCGGCAGTGGTCTCCGCCTCAGACCATTGACCGAAAACTGCCCCAAACCAATGCTGGAAATAGGCGGCAAACCGATACTCGAGCACACACTGGAAAATCTTATTGCGGCGGGATTCAAACGTTTTTGCCTGGCTGTTCACTACAAGGCCGAAGCGTTCTACAACTACTTTCAAGATGGTCGTAAGTGGGGCGTCTCGATTGAATACCTACAGGAAGAAAAGCGACTTGGAACAGCCGGCGCCCTGGGACTGCTTGGCGACAAGGTAACAAAGTCGACACTAGTTATGAACGGCGACCTTATAACCGACGCAAACTTCACTGAAATAATGGCGCACCACAGGCAGTGCCAAGCCGTCGCCACTATGTGTGTTGTTCCGTATGAAATTCAGCTTCCCTACGGAATCGTCGAGATTGACGGCGACCTGTTATCGAAAGTTTGTGAAAAGCCCGTACTTCAAGCCTACGCCAATGCTGGTATCTACGTCCTCAGTCCCAGCGCCGTCTCAAGGATTCCCAAAGGAGAGCATTTCGATATGCCGCAATTGTTTAATTGCCTGAGAGACGAAGAGCAAAAGACCGTAGCTTACGTGATTAAAGGGCAGTGGACCGATGTCGGAGATCTAAAAGAGCTTGAGCGCGTACGCAGACAGCATTCCAGATCAATGGATGAAGTGGTGAAACCACTGTATCTTAAGGCAGAAGCACCAGCCAGAGAAGCCTAGGCTTTCTCAGACACATCTTACTTAATCAAGCGTTTTACTTTGCGGGCGATGCGCCTGAGCATGGAAGGCCTTTGCCCAGCCAATCGAGCAGCGAAATTCGCTTGCTCGTAATTCCGTCCGTCTCTAAATCCATTGGCGTAATTTTCTCCTGCAAGTTTGGTGATGGCATCGCCGTGGCTTTTATCCAATGACGCTATCGCCAGAAACTGCATGATATTCGGCACAGTTGAACGAGCTCGCTCGCGCGCTCTGGAGCCTTTTTGAAACGAGTCAATCGCCTCCCTATAGACAGAAATCGTCTCTTTGATTGCTCTTGCTGGAGAGCACATCTCCATGACGCTTGCTCTACCAGACTCAGCCAGGCGCTCTCGCAACTGAGTATTTTCGCTGAGTTCTATGACCGAAGCCTCCAGTGCCGCACGATCGTCGACCGCAATTAGCAATCCGGTTTTGCGATCTTGCACATATTCTCCCAGTCCTCCGGCGGCAGCCGCAACCACACAACAACCATAAGACATTGCCTCCAAACACGCATAGCAAGCGGTCTCATAACGAGATGCAAAAATACAGATATCAGACTCAACGGCAAAGCGCTGTATATCAGAGCGAGGCAGCTCACCTTCGAAACTTACGCTGTCGGAAAGCTGCAGCTCCTCGACTCTGCTTTTGAGATTTTGGCTGTATTCCTTGCAATAGCTCTCGTTGCCAGCAATCCTCAGATATACCGAAGGAAAGCGCTTCTTTATCGCTGGCATCGCTTCGACAATTAAATCAAATCCTTTTTGAGGATCGATGCGTCCCCAGGAAAATAGTTGCGGAAACTTTCCCTCAGCTAAGCCATCACCGGTCTTCTTTGTCGGCTCCGGGCCAAGCGTTAAAGGGGTTCGGATGATTGTGAAGCGCTCAGGCTCCAGTCCTGAATTCTGCGAGATTCTTGCGGGGAGATCGTGGCACAAAGACATCAACGCGTCAGCACCAGTGATAGTGGCGAGCTCAACTGCTCGCGCAATATTCAACTCCATCGGTGAAATATCGCCCAAACTACCGTTTGCCATCACAACGGGAAGCGAGCCGATACACCGCATCGCCACCGGATAAGAGCCTTCCATTACCCAGGGAAACCCCAGCCCAAAGTAATCATGCGTCTCGATAATGTCCGGGTTGAAGGCAGCCACAAGACTTCTAGCTCGTGTATACAACTCAAGGGCCTGACTTGACCAATAACCGATCAGGCCTAATCGCAATATTCCGCCCCAGCCAAAATTGCAGTTCTCGTTAATCAAGACACGAAAAACAGGCATACCGCGCACTGTATCCTCGCCTTCTTTGTCCATCGACAAGGTCACAATCATCACTTCATTGCCGGCATTTTTGAGCCCTTCAGCAATCTCCAGGCTCATGGTTAGAAACATGCCATCAACGGGCTCAGAAGGAAAACTCGGCGTGACAATACAAACTCGCAAAAAACTCTCCTTGCTCCCTGGCTCTATTGCTATTGCAACATTTTCTTCAGTCTACCCGTGAAAAACCCGAGCCATCTAAAGGTGAAGTTTGCCACTAAGTCACACATTCTCTTCCCGCTTTCAGCTTTACCTGCGCGCATGGCCTTGGCCTTCAGCATGAATTTCAGACAAAAGATAATAAACATGCCCAGCCAGAACCTGACAAAAGGCAGCAAGCGAGAATCTCTGCGCGTTGACGATCGGCCGATGTCTTTGCTGAAGAGGATGCCCGACTCATCCAGGTTTGCTCGCTGGAGCATCGCCTGCCTGCCGGCAGTCGCCAGCTTGCGTGCGACCTCCACGTCGAACAGCGACTCTATAGCCTCTGAGAGAGCGACCGAGTCATCAGGCAGAACGAGAAGCCCTGTTTTATTGTGCTCTATGATTGAAGGCTCTCCCTCGCGCCTCGTGGCAATCACAGGTTTTTCCATTAAGAGAGCCCGCACTATATTTGGTGCCACATCCAGGTGAGCCGGCTGTACCACAATGTCTGCCGCAGCTAGCAATTGCGGCGTAGTTTGCGACTCCGGCAAGCAATGAAAATGCTCCGAGACACCCAGTTCAATGGCGAAGTCACGAAGATACTTGGCATAGCCCTGCCCGTGGGCATCTTTTTGGGTGCCGACGACAACAAAGTGTGCGTCCGGGTGTTTATCTAGAACCGCTTTGATGGATTTCACGAATAAACGTGAATCATGAACCAATACACCAAAGAGGTGCTCCGGAAAAAAGGAGGTTCTTGGATAATAAGGCTGAAAATCTCCGAACAAACAAACAAGCTTCGTGCAACTGGAAATACCCAACCTCGAGAGAACATCCGCACGCGCGGTGGCACAGTCAAACTTTTCAATGTCGAAATTTTCCGGCTGAACGGAGCACAAGCGATGTTTCATTACATCAGCCCGTCCCAGCTTTTGATACTTCCAGCCAATCCAGTCCGAGAGGGCGACAGTCTCTGTGTCCAGATTGGAAGTGGAGAACTCCAGAGCCTCCCCCGCCCAGCTGGAGCAGTAAGCGGGATCGTATGCCACTGCGATACGAATTGGTGTGCCGGACATCCACGCGGCTATTCGAACCACAGGCAAATCAGATGGCCCCAAATAAACGACAACATCGAATGTATATTGGCGCAGGAAAGCACATATCTGCCGCGCTCGAGAAAAGTTACGGCGCCAGGACGGCACGCTAAGTTCAGCTTCTGAATCAAGAAGAAAATAGTAGAGGCCGCGCTGCGAAGCGCGCTTGCTCAACGCACCCGGCTTGGAGACCAGCACATAGCATTGGCTGCCAGTCAAACTCAGTCTTTCAATTGCAGCCATCAAAAAATCTTGATAGCACTCATTTGCGTGTTCGTCGACAGCAACAAAAAGCACTCGCGCTCGCGTTTCAAACGAGCCGTTGCTGCGCGAGGCGATTGCGCACACATCAGCTGAATCGCTTTGCTTTGCAGTTTTTGCCGGAGCCGGCTGAACAATAGACAGGTCAATAGCCATAGTAAGTGGAATCTACTCGACCAGCAGGAGCCTGTAATTAAGAAACTGTAAGCCTTTGTGCTGTGATTTGCCTCGGTCTCAAGACGCCCTTAAAGCCAGCGATGACCAAATTGCCCGCCGGATATATACTTAAGCGTTCTCGGTCGTCTCTCCTGAGCGCTTTAGCTGCAGTGACTATTGCAAAAACACTACTTTTAACACCCACACGCCCCGGGGAAGGCAGCGTCGCTGAAGTCTTCTTGCGCAATTTCTGCCTGGCTTTTCCACACGATCGGCTCGTCTGCTTTGCCGCACGGGGAGAAGGTTACGATGCTGGTCTGGCGTCTCAATTACTGGATTGGCTTCCCATGACTGTCCATGAGCTGCCCAATGAATGGGCCGGCGAGTACTTGCGTCTGTATTCAAACCCAGGCGCCAAAATTTCCAACCGCCGGCTTAAGGAAGTTCAAGCGGCATCAGACTTTTTGGCGCAGGAAGTTGTGGACTATGCACTAAAAAACAAGATAGAAAAAGTGGTTGCCATACTGGCTGGTCCGGCCACGATCTATCTGGCAAAGAAAGTCGCGGAGCTTTTACCTGTGCCCTTTGTCCCGATAATCTGGGACCCGATTGACTATGTTGCCGAAAATCGCGGATTCGACCACGCCGCTGTCGACCAGATCATGAAAGACTTCGCACTTTTGATGAAACGGGCGGAAATGTGCGGAGTGGCATCGACAGGAATGAAAGCAGAAATCGAGCTTCGCTATGGCGTCGAGTGCGAGGTGATCATTAATCCCGTTGCTCTTGAAGAAACGCCACCGCAGCAAAGAGACAACTCACACTTTCGTATCGGTTTTGCCGGCAGTCTCTATGCTCGAAAAGAGATGGAAACACTCTTGCATGCTCTCAACCTTTTGCAGTGGAAAGCGCAAGGGCGCCAACTCAGCCTCTGGATCCTCGGGCATTCATTTGATTTACCAGTTCATGCCCCAGCTTCCCGAGCCGATTTTCGCTTCCTAGGCTTCCTCCCGGAAAAGCAAGCTCGAAGTGTTCTCAACCAGGTAGATCTTGGCTATTTGCCATATTGGTTCGACAGCAAGTTCGCCCGCTGTGTTCGCCAGTGCTTTCCGAACAAACTCAGTCTCTATCTTTCTTCCGGCACCCCTGTTCTATATCATGGGCCGGCCGATTCCTCCGTAGAAAGATTTCTGACGAGCTATCCGGTAGGAGCATCTTGTAATGTTTTGGACACAAAAGTTCTAGCCGACACAATCATCAGGCTGGTAGATGATCAGTCTTTCAGACAACGCTGCGCCCTAGCGCGAGATGAAGCGGTCCGGGACGTTTTGGGCAGCGAAGCCTATCTTTCGCGGCTAGCCCGGCTGCTCAGGGCGCAGCGGGATGACCTCGCAAGCAGTATCGAGAGTCACTGCGATTCGTCATTTGAGCAAGAGGACAGCTTAGGTTCCAACACGAAACTAATAGCGGCCCAACAGTGATCCGGACGGATTACAGAACGCTGACACAATTAATTTCGAATAATACTGAGTGCTTAAACTGGCTTTATACTGGCGTTTCAAGTGCTTAATTTGAGTTGTTGCCGTGCGTATCGCCATCATCACTCCCAATTATCCGTCCGAACCAATTGACGGCGATTTTCTAACAATGAGCCTCGAAGTAACAGTAGGGCTCAAAAATGAAGGGCACGAACTTTTCATTGTGACGTTATCGCCGGATAAAGAAGGCGAAGAAAAAGTTGGTGGCATAAGGGTTTTTAGAGTCAAACCGGACTTTGAGCAGTACAACGGTCTTGCCGCCGTCGGCGATTTGAGTATATTCGCGTATTGGCTGCATTGCACTCTCCTTTTGCACTCGGCGGCAAAACAAGTTGTAGACGAATTCAAGCCGGATATCATTGAATGCCATGATTTCCTGGGACTGGCACTGCCATGGATTTGCGACGGCACATATCCTGTCGTGATTCGCATGATTGGTTCGCTGTCTGAAATGATGAGAAATGGCTCAGTGCCGGCGACGCAAATGGCAAGACAATTCTCGACTGCACTTGAATTTGCCACCATTGGCAGTGCCTCGCTGGCAGTTTCACTCTGCGAAGACTTACCGTTAATTGTCAGAAAGATGACGGGGCTCCCGGAAGACCACTTTCGTGTAATCCGAGCACCACTGTCTCCGCCAAAAGATATTCCTGAACGAGACTCACATCCCAAAGGCAGCCGCCCATTTCCGGAAATACTTTTCTGGGGCCGAATCGACCCGCAGAAAGGTTGCGACCTGCTTGTTGAATCTTTACCTGCAGTGGCGGCAAACTTTCCAAATTTCAAAGCAACATTTGTTGGCAGCTCACAGGGAGATCCTCTCTATTTTGAGAAGCTGAACAAACGAGTACAAGAGTTAAATCTGACGAAAAACGTTGAATTCACTGGTCTTTTGCCACGCGCGAAGCTCGTCAAATTAGCAGTGAATTCAGACCTTTGCATTTTTCCATCACTGTACGAAGGCGCCTGCTACGCCGCATTGGAAGCGATGTCTTATGGATGTTGCGTGATTGCCACCGCGGTAGGTGGACTAAAAGAATATGTGCAACACGAAGTCACCGGCTGGCACGTGCCGTCCGGAGATCATGAAGCGCTAGGGCAAGCAATTATCAAACTGAGCACTGACGACGATTTGCGCTCTCGACTCGCTCAGAAGGCAAAAACCGAGATACTAAAAGTTTGCGATACAAAGATTGCTGCCCAATCCGCGCAAGAAGCTTACCAGGAAGCAATTAGAAGATTCAGTCCCGGCCCTTCATCCGGTACATTCGCTTCGATCGGAGCAATGCTTTTGGACGGGCTTTCAGACAGAAGCATTTACTCGTATCTGGAAAACCTTCAGGCTACTGTTTATCAGAACGGACTTCAGGCCGGTCTCGATCAACGCTCTGTCGAAATTCAGCACCTCAAAAATGAGCTGGAGAAGGCGCGCGCCCAGTTAGCGGCACACAGACCAATAAAAGATCGAGTCAGATCTAAATTGGGACGAATCAAGCGCAAATTGAAGGAAATGGCGAAGACCTCAATTCAAGGCTCTGGCAATTGAAATAGAGTTGTGTTTTAGGACCGCAAAAGAAAAAAATGCTTGATACCAATGAAAAAATTACATTTACGCCCCACACAAGTGGGCAGGGTCAAACGCAAAGCTATACCGAACACTCATTAGATACCAACTCGAAGTCATTTATGCTGATGCCGATCGCCGTCGTCGGTGTCGGCCGCAGTGGGACTACTCTTTTAATGGCACACCTGGCCAGAGATGAAAGAATTCTCTTTGATCGCACATATGCATTTGAAACTAGATTGCTCTCCTACATCGCAAAGTTCTCTCAGACATTACCTGTAGTTCCACTGTACAAGCCAGAGATGACCATCAGAGCAATGTCACCTTCACTAACTGAAAGACAGCCAATTTGCCTGGGAACAGGAACGCGATCGACCGACTTGAGATTCAGTGATACGCAACTTCTGCGCACCGTGTGGAATAGCATAAGTATCAGCAGCCTGGAAAACAACAGAAATGCACTCTGGTATGCAGAAAAAACTTCGCTCTGGGTGCCGCTATTTTTGCAGGACAAACTGCCTGTCATCACAATTTTTATCTTTAGAGATCCAAAAGACATATTTCTCTCTCAAATTGCCTTCTCCGAAAAAATTGACACTAATGCCTTCCAAGCAAATGATGGCGCCTTGAAGCTTGTCTACGAATTGAGCTGCATTTTCGAAGAGTTCCTTGCCCAGGAGCAGGCAGAAAATTCAATCGTCATCAAGTATGAAGACCTGGTGAAGGAGCCGGAAAAAGTCCTGACTCTCCTTCAGGACTCGATTGGCTGGAAACCATCAGACGCGCTCAAACAAGATTTCTACGACAAGCACCGCACCACAAAAGATCCCGGCTCTTCTATCGAGCGATGGAAATCTGAGGAAATTTCATCCAAGGAGCTATTCTATCTGGACAGCGTACCGACAGAGATGATGGAATACTTCAATTACTCTCCATCCAATCCTGCAATTACAAATAGACTCTGGAAAATCGATCTTACAGAAGATCAAAATCCACACTTCCGCGTCGATAACGCAGACTTATCCATTGAATCCGGCCGCTCACTGCGCATCGTGTCCACAGCAGCAGCAACCTCTATAGTGGTTAATAGAGGGGAGCGAACGCTCGGAAAAACCGCGGAAGTTTGGTTGTGCATTGGTCAGAGCTGTCACAATACTTTTGCCCTCTACTGGCGACACTCAGATCAAAGCTTTAGCGATGACAGAGTGATCGTTGCCCAACGCGAAGACTTGAAACATACAAATATTCTCCGCTTCAAGGTCGGCGAGCATCCAGGCTGGTCGGAGCAATTCGCTGAATTGTTCATCTCCGGCTGGCACCAGGCGGGTGTCGAAGAACAACAGCCAAGCTTCGTTCGCTGGATCAAATTCATCCCGGAATCGGAAGGTGTGAATCATCAATGAGAATCGCCCTGGTTCTTGGTTCGTTTCCGCGCAGCGCCCATGAAGATCCGGTCTTCCCGGCCGCATGGCAGATGGCGCGTGAGATGAAACGGCAAGGTCATGAATTGCTCGTTCTCTGCTTTTGCGATCCATTTAAACCCGATGATATCGCCGGCAAATATGACGTAGATGGCATCACTGTCTTGCGCAAACCGAGAGATTGGACTAAATACGACTCTCTAAACGCACTGCCGGGAATACCAACAACCGCGTCCATAATCGGCTATGCGCGAGAATTGTACGTGAGCTTTCAAGACGAGCTTTCACAATTCAACCCAGATGTAATTGAATGCCAGGAATTCAATGCTCTTGGCGCCTTCTTTGCGGCCTCTCACGATTTTCCATTAGTAATACGCTGCTATGGTCCCCTGGGAACGATTATGCAAGCAGGGCTGGTAGGAAATTATCCGCAGTCCGATACAAAGGCCGTCGGTGCAATGGAATTGGCAACCATCTGCGCTGCTGATGGATTAATTACAATTTGCCACGATATGGCCTCGACTCTGAGCAATCTGAGCGGGATAAGTGTCGACGAGTTTTCTATAATCCGAACGCCATTCTGCATAACGGAAAAAAGTTTGCCGGAAATCAGGGACGTAAACAGCGCCGGCTTTCCTTCACTTTTTTTCTGGGGGCAAGTGATCAAACTCAAAGGTGCAGATACTCTGATTGAGTCATTGCCCCTCATCAAAGAAAGATTTCCAGACTTCCAATTGACTATAGGTGGCCGCGAAATCGCACTAGCTGGTGAGACTTCACCGCTGGCAGAAAGGCTGAAGAATAGAGTTGCAGAGCTCGGATTAACTGACCACGTAAAATTTCTCGGCTTTCTGGAGCGGGCCCAAATAATCGAGACCGCACAAAAGGCAGATATTTGTGTGTTCCCATCACGATATGAAACAGCGTGTTATACATGCCTGGAGGCAATGTCCTACGGTGTACCAGTGGTCGCATCCAGGGTTGGAGGTCTGCCGGAATACTGCATTGATGGCGAATGCGGACTTCTCTTTGAAGTGGGAAATTCTGTCGATCTAGCAGATAAGGTTATTCGAATAGCCGCCGATGTAAACTTACGCAGACGATTCGCAGCAGCCGGTATAGAGCGCGTGCGAACATTTTGTGATCCAAAAACGGCGGTGGAATTATCGGTGAAAAAATACGAAGAGGCCATTCACCGTTTTCAACAAAGAGATGCCAAAACAGCACTACCGTACAAGTTCCTTGTTGAATCAATTGGTTCATTACTCGACAACGTAAGCTTGCAGCAGATGCCGGCACATATGAGTTCCGCTCCAGCACCCCCAGAAACGCCCAAGCCAGAGCCAGAGCCAGAGACAGTACCACTCGTTGCTCCATTGCCCAAAGTCCAGCCCCCCAAACCACCAAGTTTGATTCGAAGAGCCGTGCGCAAACTGGTCAGGTTGGCTGGAATTCAGAGGAAAGTTTAAGCGGAGCCCGAAAGACGAATTGGGATAGACGCGCAATTGCCTTCACTCAAAGAACTGCTCAATCAGCTTGCTTTCTAGAGTCTACAACTGTTCTAAAAAGCGGGATACTGGAAAACAGTTTCGCAACTCGAACAGACTTTGATTTCCGCAGCCGATTCAACTCTTGCTCGGCGCTAAACTGCTTGCTCTGAGCGATTTTAGCGTTTTCATCGGTATCGGTCAGTCGAGCTTCGAGATGCTCGACTGCAGCTTTCAGTTCGTTTGCGCGCGCCCTGTATGATTGTTCGGACAATCGTGCTTCTAGAAGTGCAATTTCCTTTTCTCGAATCAATTGGCTTAAGGTATTGGAAATCAAAGCAGAGCGAAATTGAGGACACTTGATCAATTCGCTCCATTCCTCTAACTCGCTGGCCCGCGACTGATTGCTCCAGCCCCTTCGCGAAATGCTGCAGAACTTCAAAACTGTCGGCAAACCACCAGACCGCAGGGTAAATTGTCCGTCACTTATGAATTTATTCCAGAAAAAAAGATCCGTCTGAATACCGGCAGGTGTCGAAGTCCATCCTTCCGCAAGGCGCCTGTAGGCTGCCAGCGTATGGGCACCGGTGGAAAGCGGTGGACCAGTCCTTTCTGCCAACAATCTCTTACCAGCATCTCCTTCAACATCCGACCACCAGATCTTGCACTCTTTTGCTCCACCCGGATAACAAGCAATGGAACGCGAGACTGCAAAGTCAGCCTCCGACAACATTCCAAGCATCGTCTCTAAATGATTTGGCAGCCACAGATCGTCATCTGATAGGTAGCAAACTATTTCGCTTTTTGCTGTTTCCAATACCTTATGTCTGTATTCCTCCCCCTTCCTTGTCGACTTCGGAAACTCCAAAAACCGCACGCGCGAGTCTTCCAGGCAGCGCTCAATGGCCGGCTTGGCAAAGTCCGGAACGCCATCGCCTACGATGACAATTTCCAGGTCACAAATTGTTTGAGAGAGCGCACTTTCGACAGCAAAACAGATTGTCTCGCCATGGTCAAAAGTAGGAATGATTACTGTCGCCAGTGGTCCGCTTACCATGCAGCCCTCACAAACTCACCATTGAGCCAGACAAATCGGCAGTCCTGACATTGAGGTGGAACCTAATTGGCAGATTGATTCGACCAATGAAAGGTGTGATAAGTGATATTCAGACTGGCGCCGATTTTTTGCCAAGCGCGAATGGCGGGAACTGTGGTGATCTGCGTTTTCCCTTCCATTTTCTCAACTCCCTGGGACTTTAGCCAACGCGCTCCAGCTAATAGCAAACGTCTATAAATCCCCAGTCCTTGACGCTCCGGGAGCACACCACTCAAAACAGCCTTCCCCATGCTGTAGCCGACTTCGTTCTCGAGGTCGATTGGCAATTTAAACGTCATGAAACCGGAGATCTCTCCATCGTCAAAGACAAAACAGCGATCTGCTTGAAGTTCGAGAATCGCAGCTCTTAGCCAGGAAGCATACAAGTTTCCCACTGCTTCGCTGGCAAATGCAGGATCCATAGCAAACCGATTTCCGCTCATTTTACGCTCGCAAAAGCAGCGAAAAGCAATTTTAGAAAGTTCTTCAACGTCATCTGCACGTGATTCTCTAACACTACTGTCATTGTCGCCCAGGTCTATCGAATCAAGCTGGGCGTGATATCCCAAAATCGTATCTGCCAGCCGAAAATCAGCGGACCTCAGCGCTAACTGAGTGTGCATGTCTGCACAAGCTACGACGCTGGAAATGTGATCAAAGGTTTTTGAGCGCTCAAGAGTCTCGCGAATGAAGCGCCCAGACATTGCAACAGCACTATCCGTCAACTCACTTTCAACATTTAGAACTAACGGCTCCAGACGTCCGCATCTCAATCCCAACACATGAGACTCACTTTCCAGTCCACGCAAAATTGCCATGCGTTGCGCACCTTCATCGCAAGAAATATTGGCGTCGGAAAGGTTTTTGAATCTTCCGACGTAAGTGCTCACAGCGTCCTTTCGCTGTGAATGCAAAAATTGATATGGCAGGTGGCTCCACTCTGAAATTATCGATTCTGCACTTATTGCAATGTCCGTAGTAGTCAAAAAAAAACACCTCTAGGAAAGATTACGGCTGCTTCATGAGCTTTATAACTATAGGCTACATAATAAAGCTTATATGACAACTAAGTGCAGCCAGCTTTCACTGGTAATCCCCGTATACAACAGCGCCGACCAAATATCTCTGGTTGTATCCCGGGCTGTCGCGGTGCTGGAGAAAATTGTTGAACGTTTCGAAATAATTCTAGTTAATGACGCCAGCAAAGATGAGAGCTGGTTAGTAATCGCCAATTTGGCACGCCAAGATTCACGCCTGCGCGCTATCAATCTCGGCCGCAATGCAGGGCAACATAATGCGCTTCTCTGCGGAATCAGACTGGCAAGATTTTCTACCTGCGTAACAATGGACGACGATTTACAATTCGTTCCAGAAGACATTCCGCAACTGATTGAAAAACTTGATCAGGGTTTTGACGTTGTTTACGGCTCACCCGAAAGACAGCAACACGGTTTTCTAAGAAATGCTGCTTCTCAATTGACAAAGCTGACTTTGAAGCGATTGCTTGGTGGAGAGATTGCCACATACATCTCACCGTTTCGTGCTTTCAGGACAAAACTGCGCGACGCATTCAAAGATGCTCAAGGACAGTTCACACTTATTGATGTGCTCTTGAGCTGGGGCACATCAAGATTCGCATATGTTTTTGTCAATCACTCAGAAAGGCAATTCGGCGCCTCAAACTACACGTTTTCAAAACTGGTGCTGTGCGCGCTCAATTTGATTACAGGCTTTACTACGATACCGCTTAGGATTGCCGTTTTTAACGGCATTTTGTGCATTCTGCTGGGCATCGTCCTGCTGCTCTACGTTTTCATTTGCTACTTCCGCAATGGCGGATCAGTGCCAGGCTTCCCGTTCCTCGCTTCCGTAATTATCATTTTCTCCGGCGCTCAATTGTTTGCCTTAGGCATCATCGGCGAGTATCTGGGCAGAATGTACGAGCGCAGTCTGAGCATACCTTCCTATTTCATTGAATCCCTGGTTGAAAACGTCGCTGACAAAGAAGCAGGTGCCAGTACCGAAATTTCAATTGATTGCTCTGTGCCGGTCGATATGCTGAAAAGCGGGGATGCGAAAACAGTTGTAGGCGTGCATGGAACCACGGCGGAAACCGCCTCCTAATGAACTACGTCATTCCCTTCAATAAGCCGCATTTTACGGGTCCAGAGCTTGATTACATCAGTCAGGCACTTACTACCGGACATCTTTCGGGCGACGGGCAATTTACACAACGATGCAGCAATCTACTTGAAGAACAGCTAGCGGTGAGAAAAGCCTTGCTTACCACCTCCT
The DNA here is from genome assembly GCA_013823055.1 of Cyanobacteria bacterium DS2.3.42. GTDB lineage: Bacteria > Cyanobacteriota > Vampirovibrionia > Obscuribacterales > Obscuribacteraceae > QKMZ01. The sequence continues at coordinate 26,475 of PNLN01000014.1, read as the reverse complement.
GTACCCATGCGCTGGAAATGGCGGCCTTACTTTTGGACATAAAAGAAGGAGACGAAGTCATTTTGCCTTCTTTCACGTTTGTTTCAACGGCCAATGCGTTCATGCTGCGTGGTGCTATACCCGTTTTCGTAGATGTTAGACCAGACACTTTCAATATCGACGAGAAACTGATCGAAGCGGAAATAACCGACAGAACCAAGGCGATCGTTCCCGTACACTATGGCGGTGTCGGCTGCCAGATGGAAACGATTTGTTCGATTGCTTCCAAGCACGATATTGCCATTGTCGAAGATAATGCGCATGGACTATTTGCCAAATACAACGGTAAATACCTCGGCACATTCGGTGCAATGGCCACGCAAAGCTTCCATGAAACCAAGAATTTCCAGTGCGGAGAAGGTGGTGCTCTGCTAATCAACGATGACAAATATGTAGAGAGAGCAGAGATTATTCGCGAAAAGGGAACCGATAGAAAAAAATTCTTCCGCGGACAAGTAGACAAATACTCATGGGTCGACATAGGCTCCAGCTACCTGCCATCAGAAGTATTGTCAGCCATTCTATTTGCTCAGCTGGAAAGCCGAGACAAAATTCAGTCGCAAAGAAAGGCACTATGGGAAAGATATCTGTTCTCACTGAATGAATGGGCTTCTAAAGAAGGGATAAAGCTTCCGCAAATCCCTCAAGGTTGCGAGCACTCTCATCATGTTTTCTACCTGCTCATGAATTCGCTTGAGGATAGAGAGGCGCTTACAGCAATGCTAAAAATGCACGGTATTCTTGCCGTGCATCATTACGTTCCACTTCATTCTTCAAAAATGGGACGGCAGCTGAGCAAGAAGAGCTATGACTTACCGGTCACAAACTACGTAAGCGACCGACTCTTGCGGCTGCCTTTGTACAACAGTCTTACATTCGAGCAACAGGATAAAGTGATCGATGCTGTCAGGAGTTTCTCTTCAAAAAACAATTCCGGCAAAGATCGTTTCAATTCAACATTTGCATATCAGTGACAGAAGGCGCGGAAATGACCAAGTCGCTCTCCACTTCTACATCCAAAGTCATTGAATCCGTCCTTGAGAAAGACGGTTTCAAAAAAGAGTTTTTCAGAGATTTATACGACCTGGAGAAGGACAATTTCTGGTTCCGTAATCGCAACAAGTTAATCATCTGGGCCCTGAAGAAATTTTTTCCGCAAGCGAAAAACTTCTTGGAAATCGGCTGCGGCACGGGGTTCGTGCTCACCGGCATAAACACTGCCATTGCCCACTTGGAACTCTGCGGCAGCGAACTCTTTGCAGAAGGCCTGTCATTTGCGCAAAAGAGGCTTCCCAACGCGAATTTGATCGAGCTCGACGCTCGAAACCTGCCCTTCTCTGAAGCTTTCGACGTAATTGGCGCCTTCGATGTAATTGAACACATTGAAGAAGACGAGCTGGTTCTCCAGCAGATGTTCAAAGGCTGCCGCCAGGGAATCATATTGACTGTGCCGCAACACCGCTGGCTGTGGAGTCACCTCGACGATGTCTCCTGTCACAAACGTCGCTATACGAGAGACGAGCTCGTCAAAAAAGTAGAGGCGGCCGGCTTCACTGTCACATTTGCGACTTCATTTGTATCTTTGCTTCTACCAATCATGTTTGTATCGCGGTCACGTAAAAAAGCCGCTGAAAACTTCGATCCCACGGCCGAACTCAAACTACCCATACTCATAAACAGAGTGCTGGAAAGAATTCTTCAACTGGAACATATCGCGATCTGCAATTCCTTCAAATTACCGGCAGGCGGCTCACTCTTACTGATTGCAGTCAAATCCGCGCAGTCAGGAGAAGCGCAATGACCATGAGTGGCACTGAAACAGAAACTGCCAGACAGAAGAGGTCTGCAGCGATTGCCAGTCTGAGCGTTCTTCTTCTATTGCTGTGCGGTGTTTTCTTTACACAGACCAAATTTGATCGCGATTCCTACTTAGCTTCCTGCATTGACAAACATCGCCTTCTCAAGGAAACAGCTTCTCCCAGAGTCATTTTGGTGGGCGGCTCGAACCTTGCCACCGGGCTGGACAGTGCACTTTTGGAAAACCGCCTCAAACGCAAGGTGGTAAACATGGGTACATGCATCCAGGTCGGACTTGGATACATGCTGCGCGAAATCGCTTCTCAGGTAAGGGAAGGCGACACGATTGCTGTTATGCCGGAATATGAGCATTGGGTCGACCAGTTTGATGGAAGCAAATATTTGTTGATGCTGCCGGCACTTATTCCGGAGTCGATTGCCTGGATAGCGCCCAGCTATTTCTCGCCTGAAACGTTGGTGAATCGCATTAGCGGCGATTTCTCCTCGATGGCACAGAAGCGGGCAAGACACTTGCTCCCAGTGTCATTCAAAAGCGCAGATCCAGATGAGAACTCCGTATTGTACAAACATGCCGGATTCAACAAAAGCGGCGATTTCATTGCCCATCTCGAATTGCCGAGTAAGCCTTTCGACAGCGCCCAGACTTCACTAGCCGATTTTAGCCATCCCAATCGAGCGGCAATCGAGTCGTTCAACTCCATTGTCGAGAAACTGCAAGCTCGCGGGGCAAAAGTTGTTCTTCTTCCGCCAGTGACAACGCAGACATTTTCCCGCCTCCGGAAATCTCAACTGGATAGCTTCTACAAAGAAATGTCGAATTCGCTTAACGCTCAAGTGATCGGCAACTACAGCAGGTACTCACTATCTGATCACTACTTCCTCGACTGCATTTACCACGTCAGAAAGGAAGGAAGAAAAATACGCACAGAGCTGGTTGCAGGAGACCTAAACAGAATTCTGGAAGCAAATTCCCGGTCTCTGGGGAGCAAAATGTGACCAGCCATTCCTCCAGTCTGATGCACAAATCCTCTTCACCAGAAGAAGCAGAGAATGTTGCACCAATCTCTGCTGGAAAAAATGTGGAATTCGCTGCGGCGCTGCTTTCTGGACTGCTTCTGGCAGCAATAATCGCATTGATCCTCTGGGGCACCAACAAAGGATTCTGCATAACAGACGAAGCTTATTATCTTCTGGTCAGCAGTGATCCGCACAGATACAACTGCTCAGTCACCAAATTCGGATTCTTATTGAACAAACTTCCGATGCTATCTTCGTCGGAGGTGATTAATGGACGCTTGTGGCAACTGCTCCTTCAAATTACAGGGGCGACTATTCTCTCAATCGGTTTCTCAAAATCAATGGGGCGGACCGGACCACTCAGCTACAGCCAGCAGTTCATTTTCTGGTCACTGGCTGTGTCGGGCAGCCTTCTTATTTTCTCAATGTTCCCACTGTCAGCTTCTTACAACACGCTAGTGGCAACGACTACGTTTGCTTCTGTCGGATTTTTACTTTGGGCTCAAACGGTCGAAAAAAATCGCAAAATTTTGTATTTGCTTAGCGGTGCATTTGCAGGGCTGGTCGTTTTTTCTAAAGTAACCAGTGCTTTATTGCTATTTCCACTCCTGCTTGCTTTGCTCTTTGCCGAAAGAAAAAGCAATAAGCTAGCGACAGGACTGGCTTTAGTCGCTTGTGGGGCAGCTTTATCCACAACGGCGTATTTTCTTTTTGTGGAGCCTTTTGCGACTTGCATACCAAGCTTCCTGCAAGCTTCCGACTACTTTCGACAAACCGGTCTTTACACTTCCGAGTTAGCGATAAACAAGTATGTTCTCAGTTTGCTGAAGCTGGCACTTCATGTTGTTTTATACACTGGTTTGATATTCATCCTCAGCTTCTGCACAAATTTCGCAGGTCAAATATTCGCTAAAAAACGTGAAAGCCTTTCCTTGCCATTTCCCTTGGTTTTTACTGGCTGGGCATTGATTACTTTCTATTTCGCAGGCTATTTCAACACGTGCCGAGCCTCCGTAGAAGCCTTCTACATAATTCCCGCACTGCTTGTCGCAGCTTTCATCGGCTTGAATTTGCACAAGAACCTAGAACTGCCAATCGCCCCGACGAATCTTCACTTGCTTTTGTTGGCCGGCGTGCCTCTAGTCTGCTCGATGGGGACGAACAACGAAGTAATTGCACATACGAAAATCTTTGTTGCTCCACTTGTATTAATTGGACTGTTTTTATCCTTGAAGCTTTCCGATCAACTAAGGTCTAGAGCGCCTTTTCTTGCAGTTGCAGCACTCTTTATCATGGTGATTGGCTCTCAATTCATTACCGGATTTATCAAAACGCCGTATGGAATTCCGCTATCCATGCTTGAGCAAAAACACGTGAGCGTCGCCCCCAAGCTGCAAAAAATCAAACAGGCACTGGGCGCCAAAAGCTTTTTCGATTCATATTTTGCCATGCTTTTAGCCGGTGGTTTTCAGAAAGGAGACACGATTATTGCCGCTTACAATATGCCGGGGCTGGTGTATGCAGCAGATGGTCGCTCCGTGAAATTTGCTACTTTTTTGCCTGGCAAAATTGGCCGCACGATGTTCGAGGCCTCTCTTGCGGAGCTGAAAAGAGAGTCGCCCAATCAATTTTTTGTGGTCACTAATTACGATGGGGACAAAATTCTCGAGCAGTCTTTTGCCACTGCAGGTTATAAATTTCCAGATGACTTTCAAAGGATGGGCACTCTGATATGCCCATACGATGCGCCATCTGTCGATATCACAACGGGCAAGACTGATTTGAGTGACCTGCATAATCGAATTTCAATTCTACGATACAGGCAACCATGAGACCAGGATGTACAACTAAATGAATGAGCAAAAGAAGATGGCCGACAAGGCGGTGCTCGATGCGGTTGCTGTGGACAGACTGCTTCTTCCCATCATGGTGGCATTTATTCCTCGCAGCGGCACCACGCTATTGATGTCGCATCTGGCAAGAGATAAGCGCTGCCTCTTTGATCGCACCTATCCCTTTGAAAAGCATGTCCTCAGTTATCTCGCAAAAATTTCCGATACTTTGGAGCGAGACGATCAGGAGCAACAAGAGCCGGCAATTACCGTCACCGATCTGTTTTCCAAAAAGCTGGATACAGTGTATCTGCGCTCCCCACGAGGAAAAAGCGACATTACAATATCGCGTGATGCGGTTTTTAAAGCCCTCTGGTCGACGGCCAGCCGGACCAGTATCGAAAAAATACCAGAAGCACGCTATCATGCCGAAAAGTGTCCGATTTGGGTGCCCTTTTTCGTCAGAAAGAACATACCATCCTTGACTCTGGCGTTATTCCGCGATCCACGTGACACTTATCTTTCACAGATTGCCTATAACAAGAAGAATCCAGCCGCTAATTTCGGTCTCAAGAACGCCACCGACATGACCAGAGCGTGGCAATTAAGCGCGCAATTCAACAGCCTATTCGAATCAACTATGGAAGTGGAACACGAAGACTCGGTGCTGCTGCTCAAGTACGAAGAAATTTGCCAGGACACCGACAATTTACTTCGACTGCTCGAGTCTCGCATCGGCTGGAAAGCCATGGAACCTTTGGACACTTCGCCTCACGCTGTACACTCGACCAGCAGCTTGGCAGAATCCAAGGAAAGGTGGAAACACGAAGAAATTTCGAAGCGAGCTCTCTTCTATCTTCAAATTTTGAACTTCGACGCGCTTCAGAAGCTGGGTTATGAACCAGTGGTGTCGCGCGACGAAGCAAAGTCAATAGAAATAAATTTTTCTGAGCTGACCCAGAACTCTGTTGCAGTCGAAGAAGGAGCCATTGAAAGAATCGCTGACCAAGGAAAGATCAGGATCCGAAGCAACCACAGTTCTTGCCGTATCAGCTTTGCTGTTGACGTAAAGAAACATCCGCGAACGATGGAAGTATGGCTTTGCGTCAAGGGTGGAACCGGCACCCAATGCCGCTTGTCGTGGAGGAAAAAGGGAGAAGAATTCACTCCGGAGAGAAGCCATATCGCCCCATTCAGAACATGCGATCACTACCATGTTGTTCGCTTTCGAACCTGCGAGAACGCCAACTGGCAACAGGACTTCTCAGAATTGTGCATCGATGGCATCTTCGGAGACGATCAAAGCGAGTTTCAAACACACACGGAGATCAAGTGGGTAAAGCTGGTCCCGGCACCAATGACATAAATAAATTAGACCCCTTTCAATTATGAACTGGTTCCAATTTAGGTATCCTTTGGAATCGCTTGATAAGGCGCTATGATCCACCTCTATGACCATTTCCCTTGCTGAAAGAGAGAAAGTCCACATCAGTGTCGCCGACAAGCCGGTCTCACAGCGGCTGCTGTATGCCGACCTGCTTCGCGCTCTGGCGATATTGCAAGTGATAAATGTGCACTGCACGGTCACCTATTTTGGCAATCTCAAAGCAGCAAGCTCCTGGTGGGCATGCCTGTTTCCTGAAGTCTTCGGCAGGGCGAGCGTACCCTTGTTTTTAATGTTGAGCGGTCTTTTCTTGTTGGACAAAGACATATCCTCGCCCTTTAGCTTTCTAAAAAAACGCGTGGGCAGAATTCTTATTCCCCTGGCCGTTTGGTCCGGCATTTACTTAGCGTGGGGATGCTGGTTTAAGGGAAGCGAAGTGAACATTCAGAGGTGTGTGGCAGTTTTAGGCACGCCAGCCTATTACCATCTCGGTTACCTCTACTTTCTAACCGGACTTTATCTTGCTACACCTCTGTTGAAGGTCTTTACGAAGTCGGCAACAAAAAAAGATTACCAGTACTTCATAGTTTTATGGCTGATCAGCGCGTCTGTCCTTCCGACATTGAAAAAACTGCTGGGGCTGGATTGCGCAATTCAACTTGTAGTGGCAACTCATCTGACCGGGTATTTCGTGATTGGATATGCACTCAAGGATTACGTAGTGTCAAAGGCCGCTTTGCCGCTACTCTGGTTGACTGCAATCGCAGCGTTCCTGGCCTGTTGTGCTTCCACCTATTTTCTTACCGCTTCAAATGGAGGAATCTTTGATCCGTTCTTCGTAGAATCTTCCAGTGCCCTGATTTTCGTATATTCAGCAGCAACACTTCTCATTTTCAAATCATTCAACTATGAATGTCTGAAAAAAAACTGCCCAGGACTTTTGAAAGTCGGCAAATCCATTGGTGATTCAGCGTTTACGATGTATCTCGTTCATCCGATCATTCTCGACATTTGCATAAGATTGAAATTGCACTCGATTTTTCACAAAACCGGCTTCGGATGGACGACTTTAAAGATAATTCTGCTTACTGCAATTGTCACTCTCGTCTCCTGGTCGATAGTTCGCATCGGCAGGTTTTTGAAGGCTCCCCAATGGCTGATCCCATGAAGCAAGTCGCCACGCTGTCGAGAGACACACAGCCAAGCCACCTGGCTGACAACTCCTTGCCAGCCAGCGACGCGCCCAATTCTAACCGCCTTTTTTATATCGATTTTTTACGCTGCTTCGCTACGATTCAGGTAATTCTCTTGCATGCGTCCGCCCCCATGGCAAATGCAGTTTCTTCACCAGGGCTCTTCTGGGTCGGATGCATCTTCAACTCGCTCACGAGATCGTGCGTCCCATTGTTTTTGCTGATCAGCGGAATGCTTTTGCTCTCTTCGCTGCAATCCGAAAACGCCGGGACCTTTCTCAAACGCCGGATCTGGCGCATCGGTATGCCTTTGGTTTCATGGACGGCAATTTACTCGATTTGGATGGCTACTCATGGTCTAAAGCTAGACTGGCTCACCGTCGTCAATCAACCGGCTTGCTACCATCTGCACTATCTCTATTATCTGGCTGGACTCTACCTGGCCGTACCCATTTTCAAAGCTTTTCTCCGGGGGGCAAGCAAGCAGGACGTGTTCTATTTCCTTGCCCTCTGGTTCGCCAGCGCCAGCGTTTTACCGCTGGTTGGCTCTCTGACCGGAGTGAGACCGCCGTTCCTTTTCGCCGTAGCGACCGGATTTTCAGGATATTTCATTTTGGGATATGTATTGCGGGACTATCAAATTTCCAAACGCCAGTTGCCGTTGGCCTCACTGATCGCTGCTACCTGCCTGCTTGCAACGATTATGGGTACATATTGGCTGTCGTTCAGCGCGGTTGACAAAAAACTCGATCAAACGCTTTTCAATTACACGAGCCCGCAGATTATTGTCTACTCGGCCATTCTCTTTCTCGCCGCAAAATTACTCGTAGTCAAGCCACGAAAACGCTGGCTAGCCGGGCTGATTGAGGCTGTTAGCGCGGCAAGCTTTACGATCTACCTGGTGCATCCGATTTTCTTGGACACTGTGTGTTTGCACTTAAGGTGGATGCTCGATTTGCACACTCACCGTTCACTAATAACGGTCGCATACATACTGGCCGTCTCGTCCGTTACTTTCCTCCTCTCGTGGGCATTTTATTTGCTTTGTCGTCTGTTCAGAGTCCCGACCTGGATCGCGCCCTGAATCTTGGGTTGCGAACCATTAACTCCTGCAAACCCGAGTAGAGTTCAAAAGAATTATCCTTTCATGCGTCAGTACCGCCCATTTTCCAATCCATCGCCAAACTAATGCCCAACACAATTTCACTTGCAGGCGAACCACGCAATACTTCGACTGAAGTACTGCAAACGTCCAGCACAGAAAAGATTGGCAATGTGCTCCTTCTCTCTTCTGTGCCGCCTAGCTCGAAATACACCGGCGCCTTGATGTTGCATTCCATGTGCCAGGCACTGCCTGCCGACAAACTCTCGTGTTTTGCAGTCATGACCCCAGGACTTAGTAGCGAAATTCATCCTGACTGGCGAGACATACCGTATCGGCACCGACAAAAGCCGAGTGAATCTCATATCCGACACTTTCCGCTGCATCTTGGCGTAATTGAATCGTACATAAAAGAACAATCGGTAGCTAAATTCGCTGTTCCGCGAATTGCCGAAGAAATTCTTGCTTTTGCCGAAAGGGTGGGCGCGCAGAAGATCTGGTGCACACTTGAAGGACAGACGTTGATACGTTTGGCGGCATCATTACAAAAGCAGTTGCCACTGCCAATGGTGGCACAAATATGGGACCCTCCCGGCTGGTGGCTGAGAGACAACAACGTAGATAGGTTTTCCAGGGCCGAAGTGCTGGCAGACTTTGCAAAGATTCTCTCAAATTCGAAAACGACGGTTGCGGCGGCTTCCTGGGCGATGGCTGAACAGTACAAGCAGGAATTCGGCTGCAATGCCATTCCCGTGATTCCCGGCTTGCCGAAAGATTGGGCATTCGAGCCGGCAGCAGGTCTCAATGACGCCGAAACTCTCACGATCGGCTTTGCCGGGCAATTGTATTCGAGTGAAGAATGGAACTGCCTGATGCAGGCACTTGAATCAGTTGACTGGAAAGTGGAAGGACGACCGGTGGAGGTAAGAGCACTGGGGCGCACTTTCGGACTTAGTGCAGAGGGCCGAAGAAATATTCGCTTTTACGGCTGGCGATCACAAAAAGAAACGCTGCACATTCTTTCTGAGTGCGATATTTTGTATTGCCCTTACTGGTTTTCGCCAAAATTTGAGACAGAATCTCGTTTGAGTTTCCCTTCAAAACTGACCGGCTACCTTGCCTCCGGCAGACCGGTGCTTTTCCACGGACCGTCATACTCATCTCCATCACGATTTCTTAGTGAGCACGACGCAGCCATGCAATGCAACAGCTTGAATCAAAAGAACCTCATTGACGCCATCAGCACACTGGTAGCTGATTCAGCTCTCTACAGCCGCCTGCCCTTAAATGGCACAAAGGCATTTCATGGACATCTCACCGAAGAACACATGCAAGCACAATTTTTGAAGGCTTTAAAAAACTAAAAATGCCAAGCGAACTCATACAAAGAACAAGTCCGGTTGCGGAAGGAAAAACCCAAGGCAAGAAATTCCTATTGCTGACCGACATTCCTCCATGCCGAAACTTCACAGCAGGACTGGTTCTCGATCAACTGTGCTCGTTTCTGCCTGCCGGTTCAGTCAGCTGTTTTACAGTACTGAACAGGGAGCTTGATCCGGAAATTACTCATGCAGATATTCCGATCAAGATCGTCTCCAAACCAAAGGAACACAAGCCGCGGCATTTGCCCGGCAAAATAGGAGCACTGGAAAGCTTTCTGGCGGAGAAATACACGGAAAAGGTCACGGTCAAGAAAATCGCCAGGCAAGCAGCTGAATTCGGCACTCAGTTCGGCGCCGATGCAGTCTGGTGCGTTGTTCAGGGACAAACAATGATCAGACTCGCCAACCAAGTTGCTGACCTCATGAATGTACCTTTGCTGACTGAAGTCTGGGATCCCCCGACCTGGTGGCTGCGCGCAAACAAAGTTGACAGCTGGTCGCAAAATCTCATTCTTGCTGATTTCGCATCAGCAATGAAAAAATCAGTTCGCTTTGCCGCCGCATCATGGGCGATGGCAGAAAGTTATGAAAGCCTATACGGCTGCCGCTCAATTACAGTGATTCCCAGTCTAGATGCCGCACTGGCTAAGCCGCCGGCGACAGGAATGAACAAAGAAGACGAGCTCACCATCGGCATGGCGGGGCAGCTGTATTCTTCAAAAGAATGGGAGAATTTGCTGCTCACCCTCAAGCATGCACAGTGGAAAATCGGCAATCGCAACGTGAAAATAAAAGTGCTCGGTCGTGCCGTCACTTTCCAGTCCAATTCACCGATGAATGTTGAATATTTGGGTTGGAGAACACAAGCCGAATCAATAGATATCCTCTCTCAAATGGATGTGATGTACTGCCCATACTGGTTCGACCCGGTTTTCAAAGAAGAAGCAAGCTTGAGCTTTCCCTCGAAGTTGACGACGTACTTGGCGACAGGGCGTCCTGTTTTTTTTCACGGCCCGGATTATGCCTCTCCTGCAAAATTCTTGAAGCAACACAACGCCGCGGTGCTTTGCCACGACCTGGCCCGCTCAGACATTTACAACCAATTAGATAGACTGGTATCGAATGCGGAGCTTTATAGACAGACAGCCGAAAATGGATCTAAAGCCTTTCACCAACATCTAACTCTGGATATCATGCGCAAGCAATTTGCTGAATTTCTTGGGTTGAAAGTTGAAGACCTGAAAAGTGACGAATGAAGCAAATCAACATCCTGCAAGTAGGCGCCACCGATGAAGAAGGTGCCAGATTCAATGGACAAGACCTCCATAAGGAATTGAGAGAACGCGGCTTTCGATCACATCATATGGTCTGGTCGAAGACGGGCGATGACCCTGACACCAGCGAAATCAAGACCACCAAATCAATAAAACGACAACAGAAAATTCAACGGCTGGAATACAAATTCAGTCTTCAGTCACTGCTTTATCCTTTTGCCTTTGAGTTTCCGCTTCGAAAGCAATTCAAAGAAGCCGATCTGGTCCACTACCACCTTCTCCACACCGGCTACTTCAGTCTAGGAGCCTTGCCGCTTTTGACGCGCATGAAGCCGTCCGTGTGGACATTGCATGATCCCTGGGCGATGACCGGACATTGCGTACATCCATTTGGCTGCGACAGATGGAAAATCGGTTGCGGGAATTGCCCTGACCTCAAGATCATGTTTCCTCTGCAGCACGACAATACAGCTTTCTTGTGGAAGGCAAAGAAGTTTCTCTACCACGCATCGCGCATCGATATAGTCCTGGCATCGAAGTGGATGATGAAGATGGCAGAGGAATCACCTTTGATGTCAAACTTTCGCCTGCATCACATTCCATTCGGCATAGATACCCAGCTATTTGCGCCGGGAGATACTGCAGATTGCAAGGCAAAACTCGGTATCCCCAAAGACAATTTGGTTATTGGTCTGCGCGCCAATTCCAACGATTTCAAAGGACTCAGTTATATACAGGAAATGTTTGAGCACCTGGATTTTGAGCTGCCCATCACCATTCTTGCCTTCAATCAAAAAGGTCATTTCGACAAATATTTAGGACGTCACCATATCGTAGAAGTCGGCTGGATAAAGGAATCAAGTGCCTACGCACAAACTCTACAGGCTTGCGATTTGTTCCTCATGCCGTCAACAGCAGAATCATTCGGCATGATGGCAATCGAATCAATGGCTTGCGGCAAGCCCTCTATCGTGTTCGACGGTACCGCCTTGCCTGAAGTCACGTTTGCACCGCGCGGGGCGATTTCTATCCCCAAAAATGCAAACGAATTGCTCAAAGCAACGAAGCATCTCTTAACGGACCAAAGAGCGAGAAAACAGCTTGGAGATGAAGCGAGGAATCTTTCCGTCCAGAACTATGACTTCAAATTGCACGTTGACCGAATGCAAAACCTTTACGAGAATGCCCTGGCAAGAGCCGGAACAGCTGCCCCTAGCCCTGCCGAGCCAACTCGCCCTGCGCAATCCAGCCACAAATAGGCGCTTTCAGTCTGATTAAGAAATTCCAAGAAAACTCCAACGCGCCTGCGACGTGGAATCGAGAATTCTTGATAGATTAGCCGAATTCCCATGCGCCACGCCAGGCTTACGTTTATAATGCCGATCGCCTATATCCATCCGGCAAACGCCGCTTTGCCCGGTCAAGAATGAGGATCATATGACTGCCTCGATAATGCATGAAACCATTCGACATGCAGATAGTTTCCTAGGGTTAAGTGAATTAGGAAAAAAAACAACTCCTTACGTACCTACGTATAGGTTTCCCGGTTCTTACATCAATGCAAACCACGAGTACTATTCCAATTGTCCATCTGGCTACAAAGACATTAAGGTCTGCATCAATATCGATATTGATGGTTATCTCCAGCATGGCGATGCGCTCAAACTTTACGAACTGGCTTATTTTGCCGGCGGCGATATACTCGAGTTAGGCACGTACTGCGGACTTTCAACAAGCATAATTGCTCAGGCAATTCACGATTCAAAACAGCAGATCCGTTTTGAAACAGTTGACATTGACAAAGAAGCAAATGCCCTGGCACGAAAAAACGTTCAGTCAAAACCTGGCAGAGCGCCTGTAGAATTCAATATTCTGGACGCCACCGAATACATGGACAAAGCTATTGCAAAAGGCAAATCGTATAGCTTTATCTTCATCGATCATTGGCATGGTTACGCTGCCACTTACGAAGCAGCGATGCGTGCAAAAAAGCTTCTGAAAAATGGCGGCTTCTGCCTGTTTCACGATTACAACGATCCAGCCAATGCCGACCCTGAACACGTTTATGGTGTCTATAAAGGAGCAAACGACGCGATGTTGTGCGATCCAAATTTTGATTTTTACGGACTGTTCGGATGTACTGCACTTTTTAGAAAATCACTCTGACACTCTTAGCTGAATGATCACAACTTTTTTCCAGCAATATTTCTCTGAGCCGCTTGTCGATATTACTCCAAAGAATTCAGCAATTGATTTAGGCTCTATTGTCTTTACAAAATGAGCTTTTATCCGTGCCTGAACCCAGTACCAATAGTGAATCCAGCACCATCACAATTGCTGTTGCAAACGCTTCTAAAGACAACTGGGAGTGGAAGTGTCTGCTTTCAACGCTCGATAAAGTAGGATGGCAGATACGCAACAACAAAATCCAGCTGCTGGTATTCGGAAAAGATTTTGGCTTTGATTGCAACACGCCTGTTTATGCCCGCTTCCTCGGTATTTCCACTGAAGCAAAAACAATAGAAATGTTGTCCACAGCCCAAATCATGTATTGCTCGCAAAAGTTTGAGCCGAAATTTGCAGAGCAGACACGCACGCACTTCCCCCCGGAATTGTCATTGCTCTTAAGAAGTGGACGGCCCCTGGTGTTTCATGGGCCGGACTATGCAGCTCCAGTCAGTTTTCTCAAATCACAAAATGCGGCCGTGTTTTGCCATTCTTGTGAGTCCATTGATGTCGAGCTCTATAACTCTTTTGACAGATTGATTTTCGACTTAGAACACTACGACAACATCGCAGCCAACGGTCTACGCGCAGCGCAACATGAATTAATCACCTCGATATCTGAAGAACAGCTGCTTGAATGTGTAAAAGCGATTGAATGAAATGACTAAATTTCGAACGCTACAAATTGGAAATATCGATACCACCGGCAGCCGATTCAATGGACAGGATCTGCACTCGGCTCTCAGCCAGAGAGGCTTTGACTCCCATCACCTGGTCTGGAAGAAACTCGGCACTGAAACAAACACAAGCCAAATCGACTATCCGTTCAAAGAACAATTAAACGATGTCCTCAACAAAGCTGAAAGAGAACTGTCTCTTCAGTCGATTCTTCATCCCGCTGCATTTGCTATTTCTGCAAACAATCACTTTAGAGCTGCAGATCTTGTCCATTACCATTTACTGCACACAGGCTGGTTCAGCTTGCTTGGCTTACCGTCTTTGACAAAGAACAAGTCCAGCATCATGACTCTGCATGACCCCTGGAGCCTGACGGGGCACTGCGTATATCCTCGCTCTTGCGACAGATGGATGACCGGCTGTGGTAGCTGCCCGGATCTGGACGTCATTCAGTCCATGAAAAAAGACAACACGCAAAAAATGTGGCAAATCAAAAAGGATGTTTTTGCAAAGTCACAGCTTGATATTATCGTCGCTTCGAAATGGATGCTTGCTAAGGTTCAACAATCGCCGATTTTTTCTCATTTCAGGCATCACCTGATTCCTTTCGGCATCGACCTCGATAAATTCCGTCCGGGCAATTCGGAAGCATCCCGAAAAAAACTTGGCATTCATCCAGACAATACTGTGATCTGCCTGCGTGCCACAGTCAGTCCATTCAAGGGTCTTCCCTACATTTTCGAGGCTCTGGACAAGCTGCCATCCACAACACCCCTAACTATCCTCACCGTCGAGGACAAACAACTCTTCAAAAACTATCTGGGCAAGTATCAATTGATTGATTTGGGTTGGCTGGAAGATAGCGACTTGATTGCCGACGCTTACAGGGCTGCCGACATTTTTCTCATGCCATCGACTGCAGAAGCGTTTGGCGTCATGGCCATTGAAGCAATGGCTTCAGGCAAGCCTACAATCGTGTTTGAGGGGACTTCACTGCCTGAGGTTACATTCGCGCCCAAGGGAGCAATGGCTGTCCCAATGGGTGATAGCGATGCCCTGTCGGCAACGTTGAGACAATTAATTGAAAACCCGGACATGCGAAAGTCCATTGGTGCCGAAGCGCGGCACTTAGCAGAACAAAACTACAATTGGAATACGCATGTAGCCAGAATGATTGAACTGTACGAAGAGATTCTGTCGCGAAATAACTGTGCCAGACGCTCTTAGCGCTTTGCTGTTTCTTTCATTCTCACAGCAATTGCATGCGGTCTGAGCAAGTCATTCTTGTCGAGCAATTCCTTAATCTGCTTCTTGTCCATCAAATCTTTTCTGGAGTCGTACTCTTCGCCGGCCAGGCTGGAAGGCTCGAATGTCTCCGGTTGCAATTCCGGCAATATTGGCAGGACGACATAGTAATCGCCACGCTCGACTGTGCGATAAGACTCTTCATCCGAAACAAGCGCCTCATGCTCCTTTTCGCCGGGGCGAATGCCGATTACTTTGAGCGCCACTCCGCTATCGCCAATCATTACTTCAGCGAGATCTTTGATGTTGGCCGCAGGGCACTTGGGGACATAAATCTCGCCTGCTTTCGCTCCCCTCAAGCATGCAAAAATTGTGTCTACAGCATGATCGAGAGGCAGCAAGAATCGCGTCATTGTCTCGGTTGTGATTGTCAAAGGTCCGCCGCAGGCAATTTGCTCGTGGAACAAAGGAATGACCGAACCGCGCGAAGCCAGTACATTGCCGTAGCGCACGCATGCAAATCTAGTTTCCGGACAGTCTAAATTTGCCCGTCCGTAAATTCTCTCCTGAATCGCTTTTGTCATGCCCATAACATTTACAGGTTTGCAGGCTTTATCTGTCGATACGCCAATTACTGTATGTACAGGCAAACCATTTTCTCGAATGGCTCGAGCGATATTTTCAGCGCCGACAATATTGGTCAACACCGCCTCATATGGGAAATATTCGCAAGCAGGCACTTGCTTCAAGGCAGCAGCATTGAAAACAAAATCAGCGTCCCTTATTGCGGTTCTGACGGAGCTGTAGTCGCGAATATCGCCGATGTGAAACTGCAAAACGCGCTGATAGTTGTGATAGAAGAGCTCGTCTGTGGCAACGGCCAGTTGCTGAAACTCCAATCTCATAAAGTGTTGCTTTGCTTCGTCGCGCGAAACAATCAAGAGTTTTTTCGGCTTGCCGCACTCTCCTGCCAGCAATCTCTTTACGAGCAATTTGCCTAAAGAACCGGTCCCACCGAATACAACTACATTCTTATCGGTCAGCATAAAACCCCAGCGGCAGCCCGCTCAGCACACTTCTAACCCGAGGATCATAGCAAACATAACGCCGACGGTCTTGTGTAGAAGCCATTGCAAGACAAAATGAAAGCAATGCTGAAAGCGTCAAAATCGTTCTGAAATCTACAAATACCAGTCTGGGCAAGGAATACGACGGATGAGAAAATGGCAAGATTTAGCCTTAACGAACAGTTCCAAATATTTAGATTGGCTTCTAAGAAATTGTTCACACTGAAGCCTGCTGCTTTTCGCTAGTTTTACAGCGGACAGAAAAGACCCTGACTAGCTACCGATGAAATTCACAAGAATGGAGGGCGCGCCTCGCGTCTTCAAACTGGCTTTAGATAACGAGATTGTCTGCGCGATACTGTCCGCTATCGTCATTTGCGTGCTTTTTTTCCCGGACGCGTTGTTTTTGAGAGCCGGACTGAGCCACACCTCACAATTTGTCGGTGCGATGACCAATCAGAAGATCGCATCATTCTATCCACAACCACTTCAAAGACGGTCTCAAGACGCATTTTCCGACGCCGGGGGTGCACTTTGGCAAATGGAACCAGCCCAGCAATTTATACGAAATTGCCTGAAGACAGGCGAGTCGCCTTACTGGAACCCGTACTCCGGTGCAGGGCAACTCGGACCGGAAACATTGGTCGATCTGAAATTTTCATTCCATACGCTTCTTATCGCGCTTCTAAAAGGAAGCCAAACCGCTGTCAACGCGGTCTTGATCGGCTCGTATTTTGTTGCCCTGTTTTTCTTGTACATATTTTGCAGCCGCTTTTTGAAAGTATCGAAAATAGCGGCATTGGCGTCCTGCATGACCTTTGCATTCTGCGGATACAGCACATCGACTGTAGGTTCCAATACTTCCCAAGCTTATCTCTACTTCCCGCTGCTTATGTGCGCTCTGGCATCCTTTTGTAAAAGACCTACTACTTTCCGTATGGTCATCCTGGTTCTTGTCGACGCCTGCATACTCTCAGCTACTTTTTTTCCGACTACCTTTTTGATGTTGCTCACAACTCACCTGATTGGACTGTCGTATGCGGTATCGCTTAAAAAATACGGCTGGCGTGGAATCGCTGGTCTAGCCTGTGTGCAAGTCGCCGCCCTAGTTTTTGCACTTCTAGGACTTGGCTTTCTCTACTTTCCGATTATTGAGAGTCTCTTCTATGTCGATGCTGTCTCAATGTACAACGCACGCACATTTATTCACGCCAACATAAATAGTGTCCTTTCTTTTTTCTCTAACAAACATTTTTGGGAAGAATACTGCGCTATCCCGACATTTCTTCACAGTGGCGCACCGCACAATAAGGCAATTACAGTCAGCAATTCGATGTATCATTTCGGCGCCAGCGTATCCATCGTGGCAGTCTGCGCATCCGTATTGAGCGGGCATTTACGCCCTGTCGCCATTACTTGCTTAGCACTTATCGCAATCAGTGCCGGTCGAATCTTCGGCATACCGATAATCGATCAATTGGTAAGCATCACGCCAGGTATTAGAAGTCTCGGTGAGCAATACTGGTTTGTTTGCACAGCTTGCGCTTATGTTTTAGCAGTGCCTCTGGGCGTTGAAGCGATCGAAAGAAGTCTACCGAGAGTCTGGATTCCAGCCCTGGCAGTTACCTCGATCGTTTCAGCAGCGCTTGCGTACTTGTATTTCAACTATGGCTTCATTCAACCGGACGTCGAATACAAACAAATGTGCGTATCGATTTTATGTACTGTGACGTTGGTAACTTTTGCACTGGTGGTTATGGCAGGGTGGCAGAAGCGCTTTGCGAAAGCGGCATGCATAGTCATTCTCGTCATTATGACGAGCGAATTGATATTCGACATTATGTACTTTCGATTCCTCAAAACTGATTACTTCCGCCACTCGTCAATAGCAGTGCAGGTGCTCAAACAAAAAAGCGGTATCTGGCGAGTCGTAAACATGAATGTTGGAATTATCCCCCCCGAGCAGGGTTCGGCATTTCAAATTCAACAAATTGAAACCATGAACATGAATATATTGCCTCCCTATGAGGCGTTTTTCCATCGGCACTTCGTCAATAAGGACGTGCCCTCCTGGGGCAGATTCTGCACATTTTTCAACATGCTTGAGCCAGCCGATAAAGATTGGAAGCCTAAGCTCAACATGACAATGTGCAATCTTTCCGGGGTGCGATATTTTGTGGTTGCGACCTTCTGGTTCAAGACCAGAAAATTTTTAGAAGAGGCCGGATGCACTCGGTATTTCGCATCGACGCGCTTGCACATTTATGAAAATCCCAATGCCTACCCCAGAGCATTTGCGGTGAGTGCTCTTACAGAGCGAGCCTTGATCGATTCAGACTTGCCGAATGCCTGTCGTTCGATTGCATATTCTGACGACAAACTTTTGTTGAAAGATGCCCGCCGTGCTGAAATACCTGTTG
Organism: Cyanobacteria bacterium DS2.3.42; assembly: GCA_013823055.1. Classification (GTDB taxonomy): domain Bacteria; phylum Cyanobacteriota; class Vampirovibrionia; order Obscuribacterales; family Obscuribacteraceae; genus QKMZ01. The sequence goes on along the minus strand of PNLN01000014.1, from coordinate 7,798 downwards.
CCGAAAAGGGAATCGTACCAGTTGCCATCAAAGACTCAGCTTGCACGATTTCCAGCTATCACAACGACAAAGTTGTTATAGACGCTAATCTAGAAAAGCCTTCCATTGTCGTCCTTACCGACAACTGGCATCCTAATTGGAGTGCCACACTCGATGGAAAGCCTGTCTACATTGGACTTGTCGACGAGACATTTCGCGGTGTAGTGGTTCCTAAGGGAACACATCAGATTGAAATGAATTACCGTCCTAAGTCACTGACAGCCGGCATAGTGGCCACGCTTTCGATACTGGCATTACTGATCGCAGCGCTCTGTTTTCGCGCAAAACTCGATGCTCTTCTAAATCGAGAAAAACCTAAGGCTGGCTAGATGTCTTAATGGGCCGACTCTCTCTGGTGGTAATTTCCCACAATTCCTTTACGAACTGATAGAGTTCGACATCATATTTGTTGCATTCTGCCACCGCCATGATGGCGTCATCCGGAACTTTCGATATGGGCGCGCGCATCTCATTGACGTTTTCCTTAGGAACATCGTCCAGCGACCAACAAAATAGATGGGCAAGAACAGCCAGGTATTCGTGAATCTTTTCAGTAAGTCCGACCAGAAGAAAGTTCTTCACCACATTGATTTTGGCTTGCTCCAGCATTTCATTGGTGCATTTGCCGAGCGAGACGGACATCGGATCGAGATCGCACATCATCCGCACCATGTGGTTGTCGAAATAGGCTTCACAGCTGGCGAAATCCTTGAGCGATATGGCATTGTCCACAATGTATTTGCCCTGGTCCAACCAGCTTGCATTTGCCTTTAAGTAGAAGTACAGGGACACCACCCTGTCTACAGGCTCTCGCATGATGCTTATGTTGGCACTTGGTCTGTCAAGCAAGAGATCGATGCGGCGCGAGAAGGGAATGTGCCCGGCCAGAACATCATACTTCCCGAATTTACTGTCTATCGCTTCCTTGATGGTCTCTCTAGAGGCAACCTCCAACTCGTGAATCCTTGCCACTTGAGGGGCGGTCAAACAGCGCCTCAGGAATGCGATAACACTGTTGCCGGCTGTCTTTTGAATGTGTGTAAAAACGATGACCGGCATGATTGTTTGCTGAACTGCTTCGGCAAGCGCAGTATCCAAAGAACCAGGCGAAGGTAGATGCTTGGCCAGGTCAGGAAAATGACTCCTGATTTGCTGATGCTGCTGTTCGATAAACATCAATCTTCTGACAGCACCTGCTTCGTGCTTGACTGATTTATTCAGCTTTTGCTCAAGCTCAATGTGTTTGGCAATCGATGCAAGCATCCCGGTCAATTCTTCACAGCGGTTGGTGAGATCCAGATTGAGCTGCTCTTCTTTCTTGAGCTTGGCCTGCAGATAGCCGGTCTCATGACGCGTCAGCAGTGCCACTCCATGCAATACAGACTGCTTCAATCCAGGCACATTTCTCACTAGCTTGATGGCAGCGCCCGTCAGCCTTTCGCTTTTGGTGCCTTCACTTGCATTCGGTGCGACCTTTTTTTCCATCGTAGAATTCATCTTCGCCCCTAAAAGAAGTTCGTTATTTGGCTGCGCATAACATTTGCCACCACTGCCGCCGGACTAAAATTCTCTTCCAGGCTATATCTGCCATGCCAGCCCTGGCTGGTCACGGTCTCTACTGACTCCACAATATTATCTTGCTCCATGCCGGCCACAACATTGGCTCCACCTTCCACTGACTCCGGACGCTCAGTCGTCATTCTCAGGCTGACGCAAGGAACCTTCCAGAAATAAGCTTCTTCAGGCGCGGTACCTGAATCGGAAAGTACGCAAAAAGCGTGCTGATAAAGGCGGTTGAAATCATAGAACCCCAAAGGATTCATAATCTGCACGCCTTTAGGAACTTCAATACCTTTGAGTTTGCTCTGAGTGCGCGGGTGCATCGGATAAATGACGTCTTTTTTGAAACGCTTGTGTATCTCACCAAGAGCGCCGATGATGGCATTCAAATACTTTGGATTGTCGACATTTTCGCTGCGGTGCGCTGTTACGAGAACATATTCTTTCGCGCTCAAACTCAAGCGGTTGAGAACATCGCAGTTTTCTATTTCCGGCATGAATGCACGAATAACTTCAAAGGTCGGATTGCCGGAAACAAAAATCTTGGAGGGATGAATGCCCTCCCGCATGAGATTTTCTCTGTGATACTGATTAAACGGCAAATTAATCGTAGCGGCGTGATCGATGAGTTTGCGATTGCGCTGCTCTGGCATTCTGGCATCCCAGGCTCTGAGCCCCGCTTCCATATGGAATGAGCGAATACCGCGCTGAGAAGCCGGCATCACAGAAAGTCCACTGAAGGTGTCGCCGAGAATCAGAAGTGCATCCGGTTTGACTTTCTCAAACAAGTCGTCGCATTTGACTATTACATCAGCCACTTCCTTGGCATAGCTGGAAGTGTCGATTTCCAGCTGGAAATCAGGCTTCCGGAGTTTCAGATCGCTAAAGAAGAAGTCCTTCAATTCGGGCGTAAAATTCTGCCCTGTGTGCACCATAATGTGCTCGAAGTTTAATTCGTCCAGCATTTTCATAGTTGACCAGAGCTTGATCATCTCAGGTCGAGTGCCAAATATCGTAATGACTTTCAAGATGGTTTCCTATAGGTCAGAATCTTTGGTGGGAACAAACACAACTTTGACTTCAGGCAGAGGCGTAATCATGCGACCACCCGAAGCCAGGTAATGCTGGCATTTTTCTGCGATCTCATTGAAATATCCCCAGGCAAAAATCAAAAGATAATCAGGCGGATTTTCACTCAGTCGGTGATTCGAAAAAATCTCAAAATGAGATCCCGGTGTGTAATAACCCGATTTCGCCGGCGCATCATCAATCATGTAGTCGATATGATCGCCAGTGATACCCGAATATTGAATGATTGTATTGGCACGACCGGAAGCGCCATAACCAGCAATGCTCCTGCCTTTCTTCTTAAGATCGGCAAGCAGTTTCATTAGCTGGCTTCTGCGCTCAGCCACTTGATCGCTGAAGCGCGCATATGTTTCCTTACGGTCGTAGCCTTTGGCCAATTCTTCCTTCGCCAACATCTCCACTCGAGCAGATGGCTTGCGCGCATGGCTGCTGCTATTTTTGGCAACGTAGTAGCGCATGGAACCGGCATGAATGGGAATTGGCTTCACGTCAAACACGGATAGCCCGAAGCGCTCAAAATGTTTTTGCAGCGAAATCAAAGAGTAGTAGTAGAGATGCTCGTGATAAACCATGTCATACTGCAGCGACTCGATGATCTTGCCTAAATAATGAACTTCGAAGATAAATACTCCGTCCTCCTTGAGGAGGTCGGCAATTGCAGCGGTGACACCGTTGATATCCGGTATATGGGCAAATACATTGTTGGCAACAATTAGATCGGCTTTGCCATATTTACTCTCGATCTGCTGGCCGACAGGCACACCGAAAAAGTCGTTGATCGTATGTATTCTGGCATCTTGAATCGTGTCAATTACATTGGCAGCAGGATCGACGCCAATTAAGGTCTTAACGTTTTGATCGGCCAGCGGCTTGAGAAGAATGCCGTCATTGCAGCCGATTTCGACAACCGTTGCCTGCTCGGGATTCAGAAAGCGCGAACAGGCCTCCATTGCATAATCGACAAAATGTTCTCTAAGCGTCCTAATCGCAGAAGAGAAATAAAAATAGTTTTGAAACAGCACTGCCGGGTCGACTACATCGACAACCTGGACTGCAAAACATTCCTCGCAAAAAAACAGGCGCAAAGGAAATCTCGGCTCGCTTGCAAAATCATCTTTCTTGAGAAAACCGCCTGCCAAAGCTACTTCGCCGAAGTCCATGACCAGATGCATGCTTTTCCCTTTGCAAAAAGCGCAGGCGACGGTCAATGTCGTTTGTTCTTTGCTTTTCTCAAACTCGGTAGACAATGCGGACACGGCGGCTCTCCAAACTAGTGATTGAGCAGATGTTTCAAATAACTGCCATAAACTCTCAGCGAATAGACGAATTTCGACATCGATTCGCCCTTGCAGCGAGCAGTCAAAGTGTAGGGTACCTCATAGAATTTAGCGCCCAGCTTCTTGCCTTGCACGACTTCTTCGATCAGCATGGAGAAGCCTTTTTCCTTGGTCATCATGCGTGCAAGCAGCGTGCATTTGATGGCTCTGAATCCATTTGTGTAATCGGAGATTGGCACACGGATGAAAGCATGCGCCAGCTTATTTCCCACCATCGAGATGAATCGGCGCTTGAAAGTAACGCCCTCTACCCTGCTGAAGGGTGAGTAACGCGTAGCCTTGATGAAATCGTAAGACAACATCATCGGGCGCAAGAACTGCTCGATAAAGACAGGATGCTGTGTGCCGTCTCCGTCCATAACCAGTGCATAGTCGAAGCCGTGATCAATTGCTGCTCTAAAGCCGGCGCGATTGGCCTCACCATAACCGCCGTTGTTTGGACAATTAACGATGATCAAATTCGGATATTGCTTGGCGAGATCTTTCAAAACGCCCAATGTATTGTCGGAACTGCCGTCATTTACAGCAATCACAGCAGTACGACTGTGCAGTGTGGAGATAAAGTCGGCAATGCCTCCGATACACTTATGAGCGCTATCTTGTTCGTTGTACATGGGCAAGACAACGCAAAACGTAGGTACTCGCTTTACTCTTTCCTGCGTATGCGACTTTTGCCTGTTATCCAGCGTAGTCGCCGTTGGTGATGCCGTCATAATTCCCCGTTCAATCCTATTTCCTAATTTCCAAATACCTTTATTTCAAACTCAATTCTGCCGGCACCGCATATGATGCCTGGTCATCTCGCATACGAGTGACCAATTCATCCCACTCTGGGGTTTTGAATCCGGTCAACTTTCTAAACAACTCTCCGTTTAGCGATCGATTGCAGTCCAGTTGGTCGCTCGGTTCAATCTCGATATTCAAACCAAACTTATCTTTGATCAAATTCAAAAGATCGAATTTGGAAATCGGGTTTGATGCAACATGCAAAACACCCTTCAATTCTTGATGTTCAGTGATGATGCCGGCGATAATCTCAGACAGGATCAGGGTCGGCCATCCAGTGAATATGGCCTTGTTATAGCCCTTAACCAGCCCACCAGATTGGCTCAAGAACCACTCTAAAAGTGCGTGCGAGCCGTGAATTTGGCGCCCGATTATGGAAGTTCGAATCGTCAGGGCATTGCCGGATTGAACTTCTCCTAGCAATTTCGAGCGCCCGTAGAGATCTTCGGGATCAGGATTTTCAGACTCTTTGTAATTTCCTTTACTTCCCGAAAATACGCAGTCGGTCGAAATCGTAATCAAGCGAGCGCCGCGCGAGGCACACAATTCAGCCAAGCGATGCGGCAAGAGTGAGTTGATATTAATGCTCATCACAGCATCTTTAGAAGAATCGAGCTGTTTTACGACCCCGATGCCGTTGACCACCACGTCTGGGCGCGCTTCGTCAAAAGCCCTGGAAATGCTCTCAGTATCTTGGGCATCGACTTTGTCAATAATCCGTGCCCGCTCAAAGAACTGTGGATACTTCGCTGCAACGCCTCTGTCTCTCAGCGTCACGAACGTATCTTGTTGCTTGGAGATAACCTGACTCAGCTTGTGGCCGAGCATACCGGAACCGCCAAAAATTAGAACCCTATCACTCATAATCCCAGATGTTCCTTCTCGCCCCACTTATCATCGGCTGCGGGCATGACTTTCCAGCCTAAAGCATACCGGGCCGCAGCCCTCAAAAGCATGAATTAGCTAGTTCTAAAGCCTTTTTTCAGACTTGATAATCTTGGACAATATCCAAGTTCTGGTTTATGTCCAAAAACAGGAGCAAATGAGTGCCTGAAAATAAAGGCGAGGCACTGGCATCATCTCTGGCCGCTGTGCCAGTGCTCATTCCCGCCGGTGGCCTGGCCAAAAGACTGAAGGAGGTCGCCAAAGACACTCCGAAATCGCTGTTGGATATCGGTGGGGAGCCTTTCATTTCGCACCAGCTAAAACTTTTGAAACGGGAAGGTGCAACCAGGGTAGTTTTTCTGATTGGTCATTTAGGTGACAAAATCAAAGAATTTATCGAAAGCGCAGATGACTTTCATATGGAAATCGCCTACTTTGAAGATGGTGAAAAGGCTCTAGGAACGGGTGGTTGCATCGCCAAAGTCCTGAGTGAAGTCGGCGATGAATTCGCTATCATGTACGGTGACACCTATCTGGATATATCCATAGCTCCTGTTTACCAGGCATTTATCGCTTCCGGAATGCCTGGATTGATGACTGTTTTGGAAAACAACCCCGACAATAACAACCAGTGGGAAGTGAGCAATGTAGAGTTCGACAGGCAAGGGGCTAAGATTGTGGCTTATGACAAAAAGAAGCCAACGGAAGCAATGCAGCACATTGATTTCGGACTTTCCTTTTTTCGAAAATCGGCATTCGACAGCTTCAGAAAAAAGAAATCTTTTGACCTCGGTTTGGTCTTTCAAGACCTGGCCAGAGCGGGAAAACTGGCTGGTTATGAAGTGCACAGACGCTTTTACGATCTCAATACGCAGGAAAGATTGATTGAGACGCGCGCATATTTGAGTCAAAACAAGTTGTGGCAGTTCGATTAATATAGGACTCGGCGCGCGCTTCAGGTGTTTTTCAAGTGAAAGTCTCCATAGTCATTCCCTGCTACAACCACTGGCAATACCTGCCGGAGGCTTTGCAAAGCGCCCTTTCGCAAACGCATTTTGACACCGAGATAATTGTGGTGGATGACGGCTCCACAGAGCGACCGAGCGCAAGTTTGCTGCAAATGCTCGAACAAAAGGGCATTTCACTGATTGAAATACCTAATTCAGGCCCCTCGTTTGCACGCAACTGTGGAATTGAAAAAGCGCAAGGAGAGTTGATTCTTCCCCTCGACGCGGACGACGCACTGGCGCCGACCTATATCGAAGAAGCGATTCAAGTTTTTTGCAACAACGATGATGCAGGCATTGTTTATTGCGATGCAGAGTTTTTCGGCGATGAAACGGGCCGATGGGAACTGCCTCCATACAATTTTCCCGATATACTTTTGGACAATTACATTTTTGCCTCAGCGGTGTTCAGAAAAGACGATTGGCACCGAGTCGGCGGCTATAACGTCAACATGAAGCACGGCTGGGAAGACCATGATTTCTGGCTTTCCATAATTGAACTTAAGCGCACGATTATACGAATTCCCAAAACACTTTTCCGCTACAGAAAACTTGCCGAGTCTCGAACGAAGAAATTCAGCAGAAATCAAAAAATAGAGATGTACGACAGTCTCGTCAGCAATCACCGCCAACTCTATTCTCAAAATATCGAGTTTGTCATGCACAGACTTGCAGAATTGAAGGTGCTGATTGAAGACGAAACCTCAGAAACCGAGCTAAAGCGCGAACTGCTGAACTTACGTGACAGAATCAGGCAAATGGAATCGAGCGGTTTCTGGAAACTCAGAAACAAGTGGCAAACAGTGAAGCGCGCACTGAAAGTATCCGCGCAACATGCGCCACGCGAAAGTTAGCTAACGGAAGCTTTCTTCACCAAAAATAAAGCCGGCAAAACACTTGGTCGAAAGGTTGCCAAAGCCGCCCAGTTCATACTTGCGCATTTCCAGAAGGCGAACAGGCACGTCGACATTTTGCACGAAAACATGAAGCGTCAACTCTTCTTGATCCGAATTGGCCAGGGCAGGAAATCGAAAGACGACTGGACTGTCATCATTGATTTCGGTTACAGAAACAGATGTCTCGATTAACATCTCT
>PNLN01000175.1 GCA_013823055.1 Cyanobacteria bacterium DS2.3.42 | reverse complement strand
GCGCATCATGCGGCGAATTTCAGTGCGTTCTTTCTCTCTCAGCGATTCAGGCTCAACAATCCATGCTTTGGAGCCGAATGAGCGAACCCAGAAGAGAAATTCTTCCGGATTTCCGAGCTTGATGTGAAACTCGACTTCGCCGGTTCCATCTTTGGCTGCAACCACCTTCCCGAGCGGGTGTCTCTCCATGGCTTCAAGAATGTAGCTTGCCTTTGTGCGATCGAATCGCGCGACGATGCGCGGTCCTTTATCCGCCTCTTTGAATTCTTGCATAGAACGAGGAAAAGACATGCCCCAGCCGGCGCTGATCAGAAATTGCGCTTCACGGATGTCTTCTTCGTACGACGGATTCCCAGGCCCTTGGGAGAGCTGCGCGCATTCTCTGATTCTGTCCAAGCGTCGCGGATGATATTGTTGTTTGTCCTGGTCTTTCAAAATGCAATACCAGCCTCGCTCGTGAAACAGCATCAATAGAGGATATCCAGTACAACGCACCGGCTGTGCCAGGCGAGGAGTTTTGTACGTGTACAAGACAGGCAGACTTTGCCGAATTGATGCCAGCAATATTTTTTCTATTTCTTGCTGATCTTTTGTTTTCTTGTAGATGGTGCGGTGACTGATCGAGCGCCCTGGCGTTTTCTTCAGACCTGAATTCTCAATGTATTCGATCAATCTGTCACGCATCGTTGATGCTTCATCGTCGCTGAGTTTCGCGCCCAAAGTGTGCATAGCGTCGAGCACAAGATCGACTTCAGTATTCGACAGCGTGAAAATCTCACTAAGCAGATAGCCGCTGCGCAGTCGCTCCTTTTTGGGCAGCATATCCATCTCATTTTTGAGAATGAGGATGTCCTTGGCTACTGTGCGTTCGGTCACAACAATTTTTTGCTGACTGAGCGCCTTTACCAACTTGGAGAGCGTAATGCCCGGCTGGTTAGCAATGATTTTGATGATGGCGCCGAGGCGATGAAAGTTTGTGGTCATAGCGTGGCAATTGTATATTATGGGCGTTTACGACAACTGTGGAGTATTCAAGGGTTTAAGTGGCACTACCAAGAATCGACATTCATACGCACATTTTGCCGCGCGAGATCCCGAAATGGAAGGAGCGGTTCGGTTATGGTGGGTTCGTTGTTCTCGACCATCACGAGCCGTGCAAAGCGCGGATGCTGAAGGACGACGGTAAATTTTTCCGTGAAGTTGAGAGTAATTGCTGGTCCGGCGAGCAGCGCCTGACTGAATGCGACGCTGTTCATGTTGATGCTCAAGTGCTTTCCACAGTGCCCGTTATGTTCAGCTATTGGGCGAAACCTGAAGACGGGTTGGCGATAGCGCGGTTTTTGAACGACGATTTGGCAGAAACAGTGAAAGTCAATCCTGCCCGTTTTGTGGGGTTAGGAACGCTGCCACTGCAAGATCCAAAACTCGCAGTCAAGGAACTGGAGCGCTGTATGCGCGATTTGAAATTCCAGGGAGTGCAAATCGGCTCTCATGTTAATGAATGGAACCTTAGCGATCCGGCTTTGTTTCCGGTTTTTGAGGCCGCAGAACAATTGGGCGCTGCCATTTTCATTCACCCCTGGGAAATGATGGGTGAGGAAAAGATGCAAAAATACTGGCTTCCCTGGTTGGTTGGCATGCCTGCAGAAACCACCCGGGCGATTTGCTCGCTGATATTTGGCGGCGTGCTTGAGCGTCTGCCGAAATTGCGTGTTGCATTCGCGCACGGAGGTGGTTCATTCGGATTTACGCTGGGAAGGATTCAGCACGGTTTTGAGGTTCGCCCGGACCTCTGCGCTATAGACAATAAGCTTGCGCCGAAAGATTATCTCGGTAGATTCTTTGTGGATTCACTTGTCCACGACAAAGAGATACTGAAGCAGATAGTCTCTATTTTCGGCGAAAATCGAGTCGTCCTGGGCAGTGACTATCCTTTTCCCCTGGGCGAGGACAGACCTGGCGAACTAATAGAATCGGTAAGCGAATTTTCCGAAGCAACCAGGCGAAAGCTGCTCTTCGATAATGCCCTGGATTGGTTGCAGGTGGACGCTTTGAGGTTTTCCACCTCGGCTGCATCGACAAAATAATCAGCGTTTTGGGCATGATATAGGATGTGATCTAAGATGTTCTGAGAACGTCTTGGTCGTCCGCAGTCACAGACTTCCTTTCAGGTAAGACTCATGCTTGTAGCCGACGTAATCATGTGGTTTCTCCTCATAGTTGGGGTATTGCTGGCTTTTCCGGCACTCTGGCTCTTGTCGCGCAGTTTGTATCCTAAGCAGAATGAGAATATAGCCAACTATTTGGAAAAGGGCAGAGTAAAGCCTTTCTGGATGGGTGTCCCGATAGCAGCGGCCTGCTTCTTGGGGGTAGCATTCTTTGGCAATCAGAAAAACCCATTTTGTGACATGGCATCAATCTTGACTCTGGTGTTTTTCCTTTTCTATTCGAACATCGGTGCCGCCGGGCTGGCTACGATGGTGGGCAGAAAACTCCCTTCACCAGCAGATCTTGAGCGCCCCTGGAAATGCACTCTTCGTGGTGGCATTGTTCTTGAACTGGCGTTTTTGTTTCCTGTCCTTGGGTGGTTCTTTCTTTTACCGGCCTCTCTAATTATCGGCGCCGGTGCGTTGACCTCGCGACTGATTGCAGGTAGAAAGGCTGGTGGTGACTTCATCCTGGACGAGAGAGTTGTCGAGAAACCGATTGCTTCAGACACCGAAAGAAAAGTTGCCGACGAAGCAGTCGGTGCTGCTGGATGACGTCAAAAATTACAAGGCGAAACTTCCTGGCAATCGGTGGACTGATTGGCTGTGCTTTGCCTTTTGGCGGCTGCAGTAATTTGAACGGCGTGATCGCTGACAGGCTAGGTGCCGGTATTCCCAAGAAAGTGTCCGTGACAGACGGAGCTGAGATTGATCCAGTTTTCAACTTGCTTTCTCGCGCTGGTTTTGGACCGTGGCCGGGAGACGTGGAGCGTGTGAGAGAGCAGGGAGTCAAAGCGTGGATTGAAGAACAGCTCGAGCCGGACAAAATCGACGACAAGATTTGCGACTTTAGAACCCGTCGTTTTGAAAGCATCTTTCTCGATCCGGGCACTTGTTATGAATTCAAGCGTGAGGCCTTACGCAAGGACCTTTGCCGCTATCACCTTTTGCGAAGTGTCTACAGTAAAAGACAGCTTTTGGAATCGATGGTGGAGTTTTTCAGCGACCACTTCAATATTTATATTGAAAAGGGTGACTGCATTTATTTGAAAGCAACCGATGACCGCTCGGTGATCAGGAAAAACGCTCTCGGTCGCTTCCGTGATTTGGTAATTGGTTCTGCTACGTCGCCGGCGATGCTGGTTTACCTCGATGGTAAAGAGAACAGAAAAGAAGGTCCGCATGGAATACCAAACGAGAATTACGCCCGCGAACTTTTGGAATTGCATACACTTGGTGTGGACGGTGGCTATTCGCAGAAAGATGTTTACGAAGCGGCTCGTTGCCTGACCGGTTGGCGCTTGCATAGCGGCTCGAATAGAGGCACTGCGTATTTCGATGCCGCATTGCACGATGATGGTGAGAAGGTTGTTCTCGGTAAGAAAATTCCTTCCGGCGCTGGGAAGAAAGATGTCGAAATGCTAGTTGATATTACTTGCAATCATCCATCCACCGCTAAGCATATTGCCAAGAAATTGGTCGCACATTTTGTTTCGGAAGAGCCGCCGGCTGGACTGACAAAGAGAGTAGCAAAACGCTTCAGCGAAAGTGGCGGACAGATAAAGCCGATGCTACGGGAGATCCTCAACTCTTTTGAGTTTAATGCATCAGCAGGTACGAAGTTGAAGCGTCCGTTTCAATATGTCGTCAGCTGTCTGCGTGCCACCGGAGCCGATACTATGGCTGGAGATCCGGTTCTTGAGTTTCTAACCAGAATGGGACATGGACCATTTCAATACCCGACTCCCGACGGCTATCCAACTGAAGCAAATCCCTGGTTGGGAACGCTTTTGTGGAGATGGAATTTCGCCTTTGCTCTCTGCTCCAATGAGGTTGATTCCGCTAACGTTACTCTTGATTCACTGTGTTCTGCAATTGGCCTGGAAAGTCTCCATGGCACCCAAAATGCTCCCGACATTTTGTTTGCATATTTTGCCGGGCGGCGACCATCGCAAGATGAAAGTAAAACGTTTAGGCAATACGCTGCTCATCGTGATTTGAATGATGAGAAGGTTCGAGCGGAGCTAATCGGATTGATCCTCTCTTCACCTGCGTTTCAAAAGGTTTAAAAAAATGCCTGCGCAAACAAGACGGCAATTCTTACAACGGTTGGCACTGCGCTCTGAAACTTTGAGTGGAGCTAGTGATAGTACATTGGTATGTGTCTTTCTGCGCGGCGGCGCCGATACGTTGAATATGTTTATTCCTTATGCCGATGACACTTACTACAAGATAAGGCCGACAATTTCGATTCCTCATCCGAAAAGCGGTAAGGGCAGCGATTCTTCAGTAAAGCTCGATGATTTCTATTCACTGCATCCCAAGATGTCGGCGATTTTGCCTGTTTACAAAGAAGGCAGATTGGCTGTTGTGCAAGCCGTAGGAACGGACAATCCGACCGGCTCGCATTTCGAAACTCAAGATCAGATGGACCACGGTGACGCTTTCAAGAAAACGGCTGGCGGCGGCTGGCTGGCGCGATACTTACGGGCGCGTTTCGGCAACAATTTGACTCCACTCTCGGCCGTTTCAATCGGACCCATACTTCCTGAATCTCTAAGAGGCGCACCGGGTGCCAGTGCGATTTCTTCGATTGATGAGATTAGAATCAAGGCGCCGTGCGAAAATCCGGCAGTTGTGGCAAAGGTTTTGACTGATTTATATAATGCCGATGTTGGACTGCTGTCGGCGCCCGGACTCGACACTTTGCACCTTTTGAAACGAGTTGAATCTTTACGCGCTATTGAGTACAAGCCTTCGCAGGGCGCCTCTTATCCTGACAGTGGATTTGCCCGAGGATTGCGCGAGATCGCTCGCTTGATCAAAGCGGATGTTGGCCTGGAAGTGGCGTGCATTGACCTGGATGGCTGGGACACTCATTTTATTCAAGGTTCTGTTTCCGGACTGCAGGCTGGTTTGATAGAAACTCTAAGCGATTCACTGGCTGCTTTCGACACCGATCTCAGTAGCCGGCGCAAACAGGTGACGACTCTGGTGATCACTGAATTTGGGCGTCGAAGTTACGAAAATGGATCACTTGGAACGGATCACGGTCGCGGTTTTGCGGCAATGATCTTGGGAGATGGTGTTCGCGGCGGACAGATACTTGGTCACTACCCAGGATTGAACGAAGCAAAATGGGTGCTAGGACCGGCAGGGCTAGAAGTCATGTTCGATTACCGGTCGGTTCTTTCAGAAGTCCTCACGAAGAGGATGGCACTGCAAAACAGCCAGGATGTCTTTCCCGGTTTCCAACCTCAAAAAATTGGCATAGTCCGAGCGTAGAGCTTGGGCAGAAAATGTTTGAACTACTTCTTTACCGGAGTTGCGGCTGTTTTTTTTGAGTTCTTAGCGTCATCAGTCTTGTTTGCTTCAGGCGCGGAGAACTGGACTGTGCCTTTTGCGTTTGCTTTGGCATTCTGAACTTCGAAATTTGCTATTTGTTTGTCGAATGCGTCGACATCTTTTTGATTCCATCCGCCTCTTGCCATTGATGGTTCGACTTCGTTAAGACGAACGAGTTCGGCCTGGAGTCGTTTATAGTTTTCATCAGATATGGAGCCTGTTCGTTTTGCCTGGTCCAACATCGTTTGCAAATTCGAAAGTTTCTGCCGATATTTGATAGCCAGCATTTGAATTCTCTTGAAAGGTGCCATCTCGGGCCTGTCCCAAGTATTTGATTTTGCCGCAGGGCGTGTTGCCGGTGTTGTGGGAATGAGCTGCGTCGGTTCGTTTCCGGCATTTCCAGCCGGCGCCAGGGAGAGGATCGCTAGCAGTGTCAGGATCGCGTGCACACCCTTTTTGAGCTCAATCATGATCTTCTCCCTCGCGCAAACGCGCTGTTTGATTCCAGTAAGTTACTTCTTGGTTGAAGTAGTCTTTGTGGTTGTTTTTTTCTTGAGTTTTGCGTCACCGGCAGCGGTCTTTTTTGCTGTTGTGGTGGTCGTTGTTGTGGCAGTAGTCTTTGGCTGTTTGGTGGAAGCCGTAGAGAGATCGGAGTTCAATTTAGTCACTTGTTTTTCAAGGTTATCCAAGTCAGCCTTCGGAAATCCGGCCGCTTCAACCGTAGCTTCCAGTGAGGTCAAACGGTCTACTTCAGTGTTGAACCTCGTGTGCTCATCAGCATTGATCCAGCCTTTTGAAAGAGCTGTATCGTTTTGCTGTCTAAGGTTTTTCAATCTTTCTTTGAACTTGAGACTATATTGTTTGATAGTGATTAGTGCTAGCGAGGCTGCATTTGGTGTGCCGCGACTGGTTCCTTCAATTATGGTCGTGCGTTTGATCACCGTATCTTCGGCTTGACCGTCGATCGGCATGGAAACAATCATGAGGGGTGCCAGTAATGCGAGAGATACACGTTTGATGTCGGTCATTTTTTTACTCCAGGAGACTAAATCCGATAGATTCTCTTGAGAACTGTGAATCGATCGCCGACTGAATATACCCTTGTTAAAGGCGCTCACAAACGCCCTGTAAGGCATTGTATCCAGGTATCACTCTTCTGCGCCATACCGACCTCAAGCTCGCCTTGTGGCTAGTCAAGACCCGCGAAAGTCCGGTTCACGACCAGTTCGAGACTTCGACCTTGCTGCCTCATGGTTTCGCTGAAAGGTCGGAGAGGAACAATACTCACGTCTTCTTACGTCCGGCGAGGTAGCTGCGTGAAACTTGTCCTCAATTTCCTGCTGGCCTTATTTGTTCTGATAATCTTTTCCGGACAGTCGACGGTCGGGCAAACTTCTCCGCCTGCTCAAACATCAGAAGGTGCTGCAGTTGTCGTAAAAGGCAAGCGGCTTTTTTACTTCTACTCCAATGTCGGTGAGTACACACCCAGGCAGCGAGCTGTTATGGCATCGGAAGCTCTGCAGAAGCTTGCCGAAAGCCCTGATTTTGACGTCGACTCAATTCGAGTAATGGAGACTTCCTCGGGCACGGATGTTGTTTCCGGTTCTACTGTCATTGCTACCGTGACGCCGGACGACGCAAAAATCGCTCAGTCTTCAACCACTCAGATGGCTAATGATTTTGCTTCAAAAGTGCGACTTGCGGTATCGGCGCGTCGGGAAGAAAACACTGCTTCGCGAGTAGCACTCGGCATTGGCCTGACAATTGCATCGACAATTGTTCTGCTTTTGTTGCTCGTCCTTATCAGTAAATTAGCGTCTGACTTGTGCACATCAATTACAAACGCGCGTGGGCAGGGTATTAAAGCCGTTCGCATTCAGAACGCCGAATTGATCGGCGCACATTCGCTTGCTGACCTGCTTTTGACCATGGTCAAGTTTTCTCAGATTTTCTTGTGGTTTGCATTAATTGCTACCTACATTGTGCAAGTGCTTGGCTTTTTTCCAAATACCAAACATCTTGCCAAAGCAGTGATGGCAAATACGGTGGCACCGCTGGCGTCTGTTTGGGAAAAGATATTGGAGTATTTCCCTTCGCTTGTAATGCTCGTTCTTATTAGTCTTGTTGCTTATGCCGTGATGGGATTTGCACGATTTTTCTTCGACTCTTTACGTGATGAAACCATCAAATTCGCTGATTTCGATCCGGATTGGGCTGAGCCGACCTACAAACTTTCCCGTTTCCTGATATTGGCGTGTGCACTAATGGTGGCAATGCCTTATCTTCCTGGCTGGGAATCTCCGGCATTTAAGCAAGTCGGTCTGGTCATCGGTATCTTAGTTTCATTCGGCTCCACCGGTGTGGTTAGCAATGTTATGGCCGGCGCTGTTTTGACATATACCAATGCTTTCAAATTCGGAGACCGGGTCAAAATCGGTGAAGCGTTAGGCGACATAGTTGAAAAAAATCTATTTGTGACGAAGATACGCACTCCGAAAAATGAGGTTATATCCATTCCCAATGGGACGATTATGACCTCAAATATCATCAATTACTCGACCCTGGCTCGCGAAAAACAATTGATTCTCTACACGTCCGTCACCATTGGCTACGAATCGTCATGGAAAGATGTGGAGGCTTGTTTGATGGCTGCTGCAGCCGATAGTTATGGACTATTGAAAGAACCGAAGCCATTTATTTTGCAAAACGAACTGGCCGATTTTTACGTGGACTATCAGCTTAATGTCTTCACTGAGCTGGCCAATGAAATGCCTTTTGTATATTCGGAGTTGCACAAGAAGATTCAGGACAAATTCAATGAAGCCGGAATTGAAATCATGTCGCCCCATTTCTTTGCTGTTCGCGACGGCAACGAAATTGCGATTCCTCCTCAGTATCGCGGTG
The DNA here is from genome assembly GCA_013823055.1 of Cyanobacteria bacterium DS2.3.42. Lineage (GTDB taxonomy): Bacteria > Cyanobacteriota > Vampirovibrionia > Obscuribacterales > Obscuribacteraceae > QKMZ01. The sequence continues at coordinate 36,385 of PNLN01000175.1, read as the reverse complement.
AGAAATACAAGGCGCCAACCTTTGGAATCACTCACCAACAGGCGGAAAGCCAGACTTTATAGCGGGCCGAAGGTCTGCGCACTAACACATTAGACTAAAGTCATGTATGCCTGAATGGCGCGCTATTTTAGCGTTTCGGCGTTACAATTCCCCCTTTGTAAGAGCCGCGTGGAAGCCCTGCATATGAGAGGCGGCTCACCTTTGCGAGAACATACGCCATGTCTAAGATGTCGCACGATAAGGGTTTCCTGGATCTCTTCTTAAGCGTTCAAAAAGGAGAACGCACAATAACGTCGCTGTTATTTGTGTGGCTCTTTCTTTTTATTTGTGTCTACTACATTCTCAGACCGATTCGCCGCGGCCTATTTCTTTCCGGACTGGGCAACGAATATATGCCGCTTGTCTATATAGGCACAGCGCTGGTAACCGGGATTGTAGTCTGGGCTTATTCCAAATTCTCGAAGACTCCCAGAAAGATTTTGATCAGTGCCGTTTACGGTATATTCATTGTCAATTTGCTTGCCTGGTGGCAGATATTCAAATTCGAATCTCCCATAGCATCCGGTGCTTTTTGGGTGTGGCTTGATGTTTTCTCGATCATGGGCGTGACCACTTTCTGGATGTACGCCAATGATGTTTGCGACTCCAATAAAGCCAAGCGCCTTTTTGGAATTATTGCCGCCGGCGGCGGATTGGGCGCTGTTTTGGGCAGCACGATAACGGCTTGTCTGGTGGGCACAATCGGAACCACCAACTTGCTTCTGGTTGCAGCCGGACTTGTCGCTTTGACGCTGGGAATCTTTCATATTCTGGAATTCCTCAATAAGACCAAGAAGGTCGCTGAGCGCGCGGCTGCGCCCGAGTTCGACAAGACCAAGGTGTCGAGTATCACGGGTGCATTCAGCTTGATTTTCAAAAACAAGTTTTTGCTTCTCTTGTTTTTTGTCGTCGCATTCGAACGCACAACACCGGATATGGTGCAGTTTCTCTACAACGACATATTGAAAAACATGGCCACCGGTCGCGACGCCATTGCCGCTTTAGACGCCAATCTTGAGCGTTGGCGCGGGATGGTTGAATTCGTTGTCGAGCTGTTTTTGGTATCTGCAATTGTGCGCAAAATGGGCTCCGGATTTTGCCTGACGTCTTCGGCGGGTTTGATCTTCGCCGGTGTGACTATGTTTGCCATTTTTCCAAATCCGATTATTTTGATGGCGGTTTTTCATGGCGATGAAGCGATGCGCCACGCCTGGTTCAAAGCCGCAAAAGAGCTTATGTACACGGTCACAAGCCGAGATGTACTCTACAACGTCAAGCCTGTCATTGAGATGTTTGTCTATCGAATGTCCAGAGGCGTTGCCGGAGTGATCATCTTCATTGTCAACACTGCTCTGGGCTTCGGCGCCAAAGGCGTAATGGCGGCGGCGGGCATTTGTGCGTTGAGCTGGATTTACTGCGGCTGGAAGCTGAGCAAGGAATACACTCGCTTGGAATTCGAAGCGACACGCCGCGCACTGGAAGCTCAATTGGGTGAAGGCAGCCTGGTCGGCAAGGATGTTGTGGCTCAAGAGACGGCACTGGCAGTAAAGTCTTGAGAGCGGGCTTCAACTTCTAAGTTTTGAGGCGTCTTAGCCTTGGCTCAGAAAAGACTGCAGCCGGACGTATATGATATTTCAGGATTTTCTTGGGAGACAATCGTGAAACATTCGGCAATGGCGGCATTACTGTTTTTTCTTGCCTTTTTTGTGTCTATTTCGGCAGGAGCTGAAGAGGCGCAAAAGGAAAGTGCTAGAAAGCCCATCATTGGTGTAAATTGCGATGTCAATGGCGATAAGCCTCGCTTGATTGGACTGTCGGCGCTTTACTTACAAGCGCTGAAAAACTCCGGCGCCATTGCTGTGCTTTTGCCGCCCATGCCTGAAGAGGATTTGAACCGCGTACTCAAGACTCTTGATGGCGTGATGATGATCGGGGGCGCCGACTATCCGCCGAGTTTGTACGGGCAAAAGACTGACGCCAAGACTGAAATCATGGATGAAGAGCGCTGGCGCTTCGACATTTTGCTTGCTAAGACAGTTGTAGAAAAAACCAAACTTCCGTTTCTGGGAATTTGCGCAGGCTGTCAGGCTCTCAATATCTCTCGCGGTGGTTCTCTGGTACAAGACATTCCCACCAAGTTTCCTGAAATGAAGGTCGCCCATGCCAGTAAAGAAGGCTGGCAGAAGGGTTTTAACAAACATGAGGTTCGTTTTGCAAAATTGACGAAGCTCAAGAGTATTTACGGGATTGACTCTTTAAATGTGCCGACCTCTCATCATCAGTGCGTTGATAGAACCGGCGACGAGATGGCCGTCGCTGCCACCACAGACGATGGCGTTGTTGAAGCAATCGAGATGAAAGGTGAGCGATTTGTAGTTGGAGTTCAATGGCACCCGGAAAGAGATTTTTCCGCCAATCGGGATCTTTTCAAAAAATTTGTCAGTGCGGCCAATAACAATGCCGAAAGCCAAGGAAAAGCCGGAATCAAAAGTGAGGGCGAAACCGCCAGCCTGCAAAGGCGTTTTTCAGCAGAATAGGGACGCTGTCCTCAAAACGCTGTCTATGCAAGCGTTTTGGAGCGATCCTTGTCCTGACTTGATTTCCAGTCCTCAAACCCAGATTTCCCGGTTTTCTAGGAAATAACTCCCCTGGAAGGGTGATTTTGTGTGATTTGTAATCCCTATCAGGAGTGAAAAATTCATATAAAGACGCTTGTATCCGCTCTGGTTTGGAATAATTAGAGTATGAATCAAGGTGGGCGATAATGAATCTGTTGCGATTCAATGATCTGGCCGATGTAGTCTCGGTATTGCGTAAGTACAAATGCCGCGAGTCGGACATTGATGCACGTGCTGATGAACTTTCGAAGCTCTTAGTGCGAGACTTTTTGGTGAGCGGAAAACCTGTACTTAAGTCTGCACGTCTATTCTTTCTTCCCTGTACTAAAGTTACCGACAGTTCAGAAAAGGCTGTGGTGACGCAGACCGAAATCCGCAATGCTTCCGACCGTCCCAAGGCGCCTGCTGCCCGTAAAGGGACGGTCATGTATCTTGAAAGCCATGGCAGTGAGCATGACAAGCTAGATGAGATTCCACCTGCAGATTCAGGCGACCTCAACGCTTTGTCAGGCAGTGTTGAAGAGACTCAAGCTACTGCAGAATGCGGCGCCAAGGTGGTAGCCACAGTGCGTGCCACCGAAGAGTCGCAATTAGTGGTCGCTTTTGAGACGACCGTGCAATTGGCGTCGGATGTTGCACCCTATTTTCGGGTTTTGTCAACGATGTTGGCGTCGAAGTTGACCGACAACGATTCATTCACCAAAGATTCGATGGACGAGTTAGCGGAATTGTATGAGCTTGCGTTGCAGGAAATGTCTTCTGCTGAGCCGGTCTCACTCAAAGTTGTCGGACCTCGTCAAAGGAAGCCAACTAAAAATGATGATGGCACCACTGACGATACCGACTACTTTTCCGAGTGGTCACGCAGCCTGGCGGAGTCTTTGCCGCTAATTGTCTGGACTGCACAGCCAGATGGGTACGTGAATTTCGTCAACAGTAAATGGAATGACTACACCGGCCTGAAGCACTCGGATGCTTACGGGGATGGGTGGCAGCAGGCTTTGCACCCTGACGATTTCGAGCGTGCCACAAGTCGTTTCACAAAATGCTTAGAAACTGGTGAGTTGTATGAGAATGAACATCGTTTGCTTGATCTCAGGACTCGTGAGTATCGCTGGTTTTTAGTGCAGGGAGTGCCAGTGCGGGATCGCGATGGCAAGATCCGAATATGGTTTGGCAGCGCCACCGACATCGACGAACAAAAGCAGGCTCATGAGCGTTTGCAATTCGTCATGGATACTATTCCAGCATCGATTTTTTGGAAAGACAGAAATTGCGTTTTTCTGGGTTGCAACAAGAATTTTGCTCAAATTGCCGGATACCCTAGTGCCGATCAGATAATCGGTAAGACCGATTTTGATTTGCCCTGGACAGCAGAGCAAACAGACTTTTACCAACTTTGCGATCGCAAGGTAATGGAAGAGAATAAGCCGCAATTCAATATCATCGAGCAACTGACCAAGGAAAACGGAGATGTCGTCTGGCTGAGCACCAGCAAGATGCCAATGCACGATGCGGTCGGCAATGTGATTGGCGTTTTGTGTCACTTTGAAGATATTTCCGAAACAATGCGCTTGCAGTCGCAGCGAGAAGACTTCATGGCCTCTCTGGCGCATGATTTAAAGGTACCTGTGATTGGTGCTATACGCGCACTGGATGCTCTTCTTCAAGGGTATGTCGGGCCGCTCGATCATAAACAGACCGAATTCATCCAGTGCCTCCATCGCAGCCATGAAAATCTTTTGCTGATGGTAAAAAACCTTTTGCAGGTCTTGCGATACGAATCAGGAAAAGATCAGTTTATTTTTGAACACTTTGACCTTGTCGGCATTCTCAACGATTGCGTCAAGGATGCTGGTCCGACAATGCAAGCAAAGCATATTCATCTGGAGTTGGAGGCTCCTAAAAAGCTGATTTTGACTGCTGACAGAATGGCTCTGAAGACTCTGCTAATCAACCTTCTCGGCAACGCGATCGGTTCTGCGCCAGAGCACACTCAAGTGAAGATTCAATTGCAACTGAGTGATAAGCAGGCGATTCTGGAAGTACACAATGGTGGAGAGCCGATCAGCACAGAAGATATGGAACAACTCTTCCATCGCCTCTGGCAGGGCAAGCGTTTTGGTGCCGGTGCCGGTCTGGGACTCTATCTTTGCCGCCAGATTGCCGAAGGGCATGGGGGCACGATGTTCTGCCAGAGTTCGCGAGAAGAAGGTACTCTTATGCGCTTTGTCGTGCCGATCAACACCGGCATTCCGCGCCGCGGAAAACAAGACAAAGCGAGCAATATTAGTTAGCTGCCAGTCCAATTTTGATTCAGACCGACAGTCCAGTAGCATCGCTATGTGTTGAATTGCGACTGATTGCGGATTTTTTCTCTTGCACTTTCAGCCTCTGTGCAAAAATCTTCAGTTGGAAACTTTGATGCGGGCGCGATCCAGTTTGAACGAGACGTCTTTAGACAATGAACGCCTGACAGTGCGCATTTTAATGCTTTCCGGCTCGATGACATGCCTGGCTGGGCTGAACGCGGGCTGGTTTGGTCCTATGATTCCATCTATTGCCGCTGCGCAAAAAATGCAACTGGTCGAGGCAGGATCGCTAATTAGCGTATACAGCGCCGGTTCTCTGGTTCCGCTGGCAATTGGTCGCCAGCTCGTGGAAAAATTCGGTGGGCGAAAATGCCTGCTTACAGCTGCTCTGTTGTTCTGTATTGGTTTGGCGATATTGGCTTTCGGCAGCCAAATCCTTGTTCTATCTTTAGGCGCTGCAGCACTGGGTGTTGGAGCAGGTCTCAATGGTATAACCGGGACCATCTGCATCTTGCGTTTGGCTACCGGACCCAGCGCCGCCGCTGTAGGCAAGCTCAACGTATTTTTCGGCGTCGGTGCATTGCTTGGACCTGTGGTCGCTTTGTTGGGGCTTAACTCGCCCTGGTCTTATCATGCAGTCTATTTCTTTGGCGCGCTTTATGCGCTGGCCGTGTTTATGACCGCCTTTGCCACCAAAAGGCTGGACGTCAGAGTGCCCAAACCTGACCCATCCGCTGACAGTTTTCGCCCTCTGCAGGCGCCTGTACTTTTGTACACTGCGGCAGTTTTTCTGTATGTGGGCATCGAAGTCGCAATGGCAACCTGGCTGTTCACTTACCTGAATATGACCTGCGCATTATCCAAAGATTTAGCCGGCTGGAGCATGACTGCTCTCTGGGGTGGATTGACGACCGGACGCATGGTTTCTGTTCATCTATTTAAATACTTTCCTGCCGCACGCATTGCCCTTTGCGCTATGGCTTTGATCGTTTCGGGAATCTTAAGCCTTGTCTTGCTAACCAGTGTGGGTGACCCTTTGATTCTGGTTGTCTTCTTGCTCGGACTGGGTTTTGGACCGATTTTTCCGACTCTCATAGCCAGTGCTTCAGAGCGCTACAAGCAGCACAGTGCTTCTATAACCTCTCTGGTCATAACCGCAGGAGCCTTTGCAGGAATTACCTTTCCATTGATGATCGGGCAGGTTTTTACCAAAGTAGGCCACATTCAAGGAATGCTCGTGCTTGCTCTGTTTTCTTCAATTCTTGCGGCTGTTTATTTCACAGTGCAGGTCCGCATGTCTTTACCGCCTGTTCGGATTGATGACGTGAGAGACTCATTCGATGATTCTGCCGGCGCGTCCAGGGAGCAAATTGAACCTTTGCCGGAGCTCAAGCTGAGTCCGGAAACTAAGCGGGCGCTCTAATTTGAAATAAATAGTTAGATGCGCTAACTATTAGTCTATAATTATATTGACATGCTGGAGTGACGGTAATGGTTGCCACAGAGCCTACTTCCACTAACTGCTCGCGGGAAATCCTCGAATCGATTCCTGTAGTAATGCACTACCTCAGGCGCGGCATCAGGCGCGAGCTTGGCGATAAAGCTTCAGTTCCGCAAATTCGAGCGCTTTCATTTATAAGACGCAACCCGGCAAGCACACTTACTACTGTCTCCGAATACCTAGCCGTCAGCAATGCCACTACTTCCAGCATTGTCGATCGGTTGGTGAAAAAAGGTCTGGTCACTCGCAGCGAAGATCCAAAGGAGCGCCGTTGCCTGCAACTTTCACTGACGCAAAAGGGTCAAGATGAATACAGAGTCGTTGAGCAAGTCGCGATTGCCGAACTGACAAGAGTGCTCATGCGTTTGCCTGACGACCAAGTAATGCAAATCCAAAACGGCTTGAGAATTCTCAAGGAAGCTCTGGCTGAGGAGCGCAAGTAAAATGCTGACGCGCGACACACAGACTTCTGAAACCAGCAGTTCTGTCGCTCACGGACAGCCAAATAATCGTGTCGTCTCTGTAATCATTGTTTTGATTTTGCTGGGAGCCTTAGCTGCCTTTGCGCTCTTTAGCGGCGATCGCGAGAAAAAACCATTGGAGGCTAAAAAGGCTGCAGTCGTGCGCGTCGCCAGAGTGGAGCGAATGAACGTGCCGAAGGAGCTTAAGGCGGTCGGTCATGTAGAACCTTTGTCTACTGTCGCGGTGCGTTCGCGTGTGGACGGCGAGCTTGTCGATGTGCTCTTTGCCGAAGGCGATCGAGTAACGACCGGGCAACGGCTTTTTACGATCGATCCGCGCCCGTTTGATGAGGCAATCAGACAATCGAGCGCGAAGGTTGCCCAAGCCAAAGCTGATGTCTCAAAATGCCGTTCGCTAATAGCCAAAGATCGCTCTGAATTGGTCAGATTGACGGCAAATCGCGAAAAGGATATGGCCGAGGAAGCCAATGCCAGGCGGGACCATGCGCGTTATCAGGAACTGGTGAAAGAGGGCGCCGTCTCGGTCGAACAAGAAAATCGCTACGGCACCAATGTTGCTTCACTTTCTGCAACCGTGAAAGCGGACTCGGCTGCCATGGAAAATGGAAAGTCTGTGATTCAATCGGATCAGGCTCAATTGGAAGCTGCTCAAGCGGCTCTCAAAGCGGCCGAATCGGATTTATTGAATGCCAGACTTCAACGCAGCTATTGCAGCATAACCGCGCCAATGGACGGTAAGACGGGCGCGCTGCTTGTGCACAGAGGGCAGATGGTGAAGGCTGGCGATACTTCGAGCCTGGTCGTGATCAACAAAGTGAAGCCTGTTTATGTCAATTTTTCCGTGCCCGAGCATGAGTTGCCGCGCATTCAAGAATTGCAAAAGTTGCATCCGCTAACGGTGGGTGTCGAGGGATTGGCTGAGAGTCTCGGAAAAATCACCGGTCAGCTCACTTTCATCGACAACAGTGTACAGCGAAACACAGGCACCATTCTTTTGAAGGCCACCTTTGCCAACGAAAATGAAATTCTTTGGCCGGGGACTTACGTGACTGCGGTCCTTAATCTTGACACCATATACAATGCCCTGGTCGTACCGGCACAGGCAGTGCAAGTTGGGCAACTCGGACAATATGTGTATGTTGTCGGCGCGGACAATAAGGCAAAGCTTGTAATTGTGAAAACCAAGTACAGAGCCCTCGACACTGCAGTGATTGAAGGTGATATCAAACCTGGCGATCAGGTCGTTGTTGATGGACACATGCAATTGTTGCCGGATGCGCCTGTAGAAATTCAGCCGGCTGTCAATACCGGGAGCAAGCCGTAAGTATGGACATGAGCCCTAGACAATGAGTCTGACCGATCTTTTCATTCGCCGCTCAGTAATGACCACTCTGGTCATGGTGGCAATATTCGTATTCGGTTTGCTTGGCTATTCAACTTTACCCGTCAACAATTTGCCCAACGTTGACTTTCCGACCTTGCAAGTAAGCGCTCAATTGCCTGGAGCCAATCCCGACACGATGGCGTCTGCCGTCGCGACGCCACTGGAGCGGCAGTTTTCCACTATTGCCGGATTGGAGGCGATGAATTCAACAAGCGCCATCGGTCTGACCAATGTGACCTTGCAATTCAATCTTAATCGCGATATCGACGCGGCTGCCCAAGACGTTCAGGCGGCAATCGCCGCTGCCTCGTCTCAATTGCCGCCTGGTATGCCGACGCCGCCTACTGCCAAAAAGGTAAACCCGGCCGATCAGCCGATACTTTATCTTGCTGTTAGTTCTCCGACCCTGCCGCTTTTTCAGGTGGATGAATATGCCGAGACCATAATCGCGCAGAGACTCTCGATGATCACCGGTGTTGCTCAGGTTCAGGTTCTGGCACCGCAAAAGTTTGCCGTTCGCGCCCAGGTCAATCCCAATGCGCTTGCCACCCGCGGCATCGGCATTGATGAGGTTACCAACGCAATCAGACAGGGCAATGTTAATTTGCCATCGGGTGCGCTTTACGGGCAGTTTCAATCTTATATGGTCCAACCCAACGGACAATTGTTGACTGCCGCACAGTACGAACCGTTGATTGTTGCTTATCGAGATGGATCGCCCGTGCGTCTGAAAGAAGTCGGCAAAGCACTCGATAGTGTGGAAAACGATAAGACGGCAAGTTGGTTTAATAAGACACGCGCAATTGTGCTTGGCGTGCAAAGACAGCCCGGCAGCAACACAGTAGAGATAGTCGATGCCATCAACAGAGTAATGCCTTCGTTGCGCGCGCAAATTCCTGCATCTGTTTCAATCGGTACTCTCTACGATCGATCGCAAAGTATCAGAGAGTCTGTGCGCGATGTAGAGTTGACTCTGGCGCTCTCCGTTGTGCTGGTCGTGATCGTCATTTTTCTATTCCTACGCAATGTTTCTGCAACTTTGATCCCGAGTCTCGCTCTGCCTTTTTCGCTTGTCGGCACATGTGGTGCCATGAGTCTTCTAGGTTTCAGTATCAATAACTTGTCCCTCATGGCATTGACGCTTTCTGTCGGATTTGTCGTTGATGATGCAATTGTGGTTTTGGAAAACATCGTCCGGCACCAGGAGGCCGGAGAATCAAGAATGAATGCAGCGCTCATCGGCTCGCGCGAAATCGTGTTCACGATTGTTTCTATGACAATTTCTCTTGTGGCAGTTTTCATTCCAATTCTTTTTATGGGTGGCATTGTTGGTCGCTTGTTCAATGAATTTGCCGTCACCATCAGCTGTGCCATTCTTCTGTCCGGAATTGTTTCACTCAGCCTTACGCCACTTTTGTGCAGCCGATTCTTAAGCGCTCACTCGACGATGCAGCAATCGGCGCTGCTTAAATTCACCGAGTCGATTTTTGACATGTGGACGCGTTTTTACGATAAGAGTTTGCAGGTGGTCATGAACCATCCGCGCCTGACTTTTACTGCATTCCTTGTGATGACAGCCATGACTGCGATTCTCTTCGTCAGAATTCCCAAAGGTTTCATGCCTTCTGAAGACATCGATCAGATTTTCGGATTGACTGAAAGCGTGCAGGGAATCTCGTTTGATGACATGGTAAAACATCAAAAAGAACTCGCCGAAATAGCGATGAACAATCCCAATGTTCAGGACATTATGTCGTCTGTCGGCGCCGGCGGTCCCAATGTGGCCGGCAACACCGGGCGTATTTTTATGCACTTAAAGCCGAGAGCACAAAGAAAACAATCGGCAGATGAAATTATCAAAGACCTGAGAGAGCAATTTTCTAAAGTGCCAGGTATCAAAATCTTCTTGCAAAATCCACCGTCCATAAGGATCGGCGGTCAACTGACTAAAAGCCTTTATCAAGTATCTCTACAGAGCTCAAATACAGAACAGTTATACAAGAGTACTTTTGATCTGGAGAAACGCCTGAAAGATTTGCCGGACTTTCAAGATGTGACAACTGATTTGCAAATCAATAGTCCGCAGATTGATGTTCGAATGGACAGAGATAAAGCCGCTACACTGGGGCTCTCTGCTGAGCAGGTAGAAGACGCGCTTTCCAGTGCATACGGCAATCGGATGGTCTCGACGATTTATGCCCCCAGCAATCAATATAGAGTCATTGTTGAATTAGAACCGGAGTATCGCTTACAACCAAACTCATTGCCGCTTTTATATGTGCGATCGAAGACCGGTGAATTGGTGCCATTGAGCGCGGTAGCAAAAATGGTGCCTTCGGTCGGGCCGCTTTTGGTCAATCATGTCGGGCAAATGCCGGCCGCCACTGTTTCCTTTAATTTAAAACCAGGTGCGTCACTGGGAGACGCCGTAAAGACCGTTGAAACAACGGCAAAGCAAGTGCTTCCCGATGGCGTCAACTATCGCTTCCAGGGCAGCGCAGAAGCCTTCCAGTCGTCTCTCAAGGGCATGTGGTCGATGCTCATCTTGTCGGTGATTGTCATTTATATTGTTCTCGGTATTTTGTACGAGAGCTTCCTGCACCCAATTACTATTCTGGCGGGGTTACCGCCTGCCGGACTGGGAGCTTTGATCACTCTTTATGTCTGCCACATCGATCTCAACATTTACGCCTTTCTCGGGCTGATTCTATTAATAGGTATCGTCAAGAAAAATGCCATCATGATGGTGGACTTTGCGCTCGATGCGCAGCGTAATCACGGCAAGCCTGCTCGTGAGGCGATTTACGAAGCCTGTATTGTGAGGTTTCGCCCGATCATGATGACTACGATGGCGGCGATTATGAGCAGCATCCCCCTGGCACTGGGCTGGGGGGCCGGAGGCGAGGCAAGGCAACCACTCGGGCTGGCGGTCTTTGGCGGATTGATGGTTTCTCAACTTGTCACCTTGTATATAACTCCGATTTTCTACCTCTTCTTCGAAGGTTTGAAAACAAAATTTGGGTCCACTCAGGCGCCTGCACCCACACGGCGTTCTGTCTGACTTTGCCGGGGTTTTTCCAGTTTTTCACTTGGCTTTGATCCGTCAAGCGAATGTCATGCCGGTCGTCTAAATTGCAAGTGTTGGAAGCGGCACCGCAAAACGGAAGGTTTCCAGGGTGAGACTTTCAGTTAAGCGCCGCGGTCGAAATTTAAATAGCTTCCAAGAAATTTGAACGGAGAGGTCGGGAAGAGCCAATGCCAACATTTGTTGGAGTTGGCTCTTTTCACTTGGGAGAAATCACATTTTTCTTCCAACTCAAAAGGTTTCGTCAAATCAATGTCATACAAAGTATCTAGATTGTCGCTGTGGGAAGTCGAGGAAGTTTCTTCCCACAATACTATCAGTGAGGCGGAGAGGGTTTTCCGAAGATGGAGTTCCTTCTCCGCAAAGAGAGTTTTCATTCGCATTGCGCGAACCATGAAATCTCGTTTGGAGGAAGATCATGGCTGCCCCAGCAGGTGACGCTGCAATAGTTGGAAATACGGTTGTAGATGCGCTTGCATTGAACAATCAGGCTGACAGCGCTAATCATTTGGCGACAGAGGCGGTCAACCTTTTCGGCAGTCAGGATTTTTCAGGCAACAGAGAATTCAAAGATGCGGCTCTGCTGGACCTGGTCAATCGGGAATTGCTTCCTGCCCTGACGTGGGCGGAAGCGCAATCTCTAGATCGCAATGGAGACCAGATAATTCAAATGGGCGAGGGCAATGAGCTGATGGCGTCAGGTGACCTGTTTCAGCAGCTCGCCGCTGAATTCATGAGTAGGGCAACTCGCGACGTCACTTTGGAAGAACTCGCTGCTCTGTCCGCGCAAACTTCGAAAGCACAAGATGTGCCGAGCGAAGCACCGCTGCTAAACACCGAGAATCCTGATTATATGCAGTTTAGCGGGGCGACTGATGCGACGACACTTACATATGAAGACGGCGAAAGACCTGCTTTTGCACCTGAGACAGAAGTGGCAAATCCTGACTACATGCAATTTAGCGGCTCCTCCGACGAGCATAACGAAAGACCTGCCTATGCCCCAGAGATGGATGAGTCATCGTCACTCGGCGCATTGAAATCAAAAAACTCTTCAGTTACCGACCGTCTAAAGGCAATTAAGTCTCTTGTCGCAGATGGACAAACCACGGCATCCATCACAGACTCGAACGGCAATCAGCTAGGCGTGCGTATGGAGGTCATTCCAGTAGCAGGCTCAGAGCGAAGTATGGTGCACATGTTTGCAGTCGATCCTTCTACAGGAAAAGAGTTTGTCATTCTAAGAGCCATCAGTGACGGCGATAGTTTTACGCAACAGAAAGATGCCTCTGGGCAGGACGTTGATTTCGTGGGTACCAGATGGCGTAACAATCACCCAGACAGCATGTTCTGCGCTTCGTGAATAAACAAGTTTGGTTATCCGCACCTGTCAAACGAATGTCATACGATTGCGTTAAGTTAATACCGTCGGCAGTTGAAGTTGATACACCGACCAAGTAACCCCACCCACTTCAAAATACATTACTTCAACGTTTTCCCCCAATGCAGCACCGCATTTGGTGTTCTTCCTTTGCGATTTCGGAGGTTCTTCAGTCATGGTTGACGGTATCGATTCATACAGAACAGATGCGTACAGGGATGCCGTCTCCGACATCAACTCCGCAGTTCAAAACCCAGGACTATGGGACGAAGTAAACGAGGGTCTGAAAAAGGGACTGGCAAGTGGAAAGATTAGCTATGAAGGGCTGGAAACCGTTTTGCCCGAGGTAGGCTTGAGTGGTTCATTGATTACCAGCGAGTTCGATCGGCTGAATTCCAATCACTGGAATGATTCGATTTTGGGCATCGGCAAACTATCAGAAGACGAGATCGCTGGTGCAATCAATTCCGATTCACCATTGACCGCCCTTGCTGCCAACCTCATAAAAGACGATATCACAACCATAAGGGGCAAAGACTGGTTCTGGGATCCGGCTTTCGGGATAGGCGAAGATACTGTCGATTGGTCAGAGGTTTCGAAATATAAGACCGATGGTCTTATGTCCAGTTCGGAATCCGTACGAGAGTTCATCGAAGATCGTGATGGCACCGTCGGCGATGGTGACGACGACGATGATGATAGCGACGACGATGAATCAGGCGATGACTCCGACGATGAAACCAAAGTCGATGATGATAACTTCAAGGATTTGGATAAAGACGATCTGATCAAGATTCTTGGAGACAACGATAAATCTCCTGCGGACAGATTACGCGCTGCATGGGAGCTCCATGAAGACGGATTCAATTCAATACAGGTCGAGGATGGTGACACCACTCTGTCCATTGATATCAGCACTGACAACAATGGAATGATTAGTCTCTGGTCACCCACCTTTAACGGACCAATTATGAAAGGAGTCGTGAGAGATGGTCATGTCCTGAAGCAAGATGACAGCTACTTCGGCACACGCTGGAGGAAAGAACATGATGACACCGTATTCAAATAAAATTTAACTCGCAAGGGAAGAGGGGTCGCAGCAATGCGACTCTTCTGTTTTTTTTGTTCTGAAAGCGTTATTCGGACTCGACTTTATATCCGACGCCGACAACAGTGGTGATGTATGACGGTCTGTCGGAAACATCGATCTTTGTGCGCAAGCGTTTTACACACTGGCGAATCGCATCAACGGAAACTTCAGCGTCGCCCGCCCACAGTTTGTCGACTAGTTGATCCGGAGTAAACACGAGATTGCGATTGCGAATCAGAAAATCCAATAAGGCGAATTCTTTGGGAAGTAATCTGATTTCTTCTCCGCGTCTCAGGCAGCGAAAAGCTTTGCCATCGAGTTCGATATCCGACCAGCGTATGATGTCGCTCGTCAATTCCTTCGGTCGCCTGAGCAATGCCGACACGCGGGCTCTAAATTCCCTCATGTCATAAGGCTTCGGCAAATAATCATCGGCACCCGAATCTAAGCCGGTCAGTTTTTCGTCAACAGTATTGCGGCCGGTTAAAAACAATACAGGCGTGCCGCCCCCATTGCCTCGGAAGCGCTTCAGCACCTCCAGACCGTCAAGACCGGGCAGACCCCAGTCAAGAATGACCAGATCATATTGAAAACGTTGCAGGCTTTCCCAGGCATCGGCGCCATCACCCAGAGCATCCACCGTATGTTTTTCGTGCACTAAGACATCCACGAGTGCCTCGCGAATTTCCGTGTCGTCTTCAACTACTATGATTTTTGCCATTTTTATTGCAGGCAACCGCTCACTCGGTAACTCTAAGCGTTATTGTGCCACGAGTCAGACTGTTTCGAGACATTCTCATGGACGAAAGGATGTCATACGGCTCTGGCGGTTAGCCAGGCACAAAGTATAAAATTACATTTTGCCCGGCGGCTATCAAGGAGTTTGCTCCCGCAATTATGGCTAACGATAATTTACGCAGCCGGCTCGACCTTGCCTTATCGGCGATGAACGATGCTTCCATCGAAAATTCCGAAGAAGTAATCATCAAGATAATTACTTCTCTCGAAGAAGAATTTGGTGACCATCAGAAAACTATTGCCGAAGAATTGCAAAAAATTGCGCGACAGATCGAGAACACAGGAAAAGCGGATCTGGCGATGGACTTCAAGCAGCGTACGACTTCAGCAATGTTGCGCCTCAATATGGAAAGAAGGCGCGGATTGAGACCACCCGCGATCCTGCCGGCTGCGCCTGTTTCTGCAAGCGTTAGCAGTTCGTCCTCATCATCGACTGGTTCATCAATTTCCAACGCGCCTTCTCCAGCACCTTCCCGTTCACCTGTTTCGCAGACTGTTGCGCCAAGCAGCCGAAGCGCTCAGGATGGTACGCAGGTTGAGTATTTGGTGCATCCATCGCGCGACGTACGCGCAGATGCTAGAGCATTCTGCGATGTATTGAAGGGGCAAAAGGTCTGGGAGTCCAGTGGCGGCCACATTTGCGCCATCAAATTTCCTGCCGGACCGCAAGTGATTATTGTTGAAGAAATCGCCTTCACTTGCTCCGTCGTTTTGTCAGTGAGCAATTTTGAAAAGCATGCCGACGAGCTTGAGTCGCAGGGCTACCAGATTGTCGGTTCAGTTCCCACACCATCCGGCTCCGCGACTGTTTTTGCATCGGACTGCGGGAGCAAGTTCGCAATTATTGCCAAACAATAGAGACGAACAACCTTTACTGCAGTTCTCGCAAAACGGCCAAAACTTTTTCAGGCATTGGAGAAGAACGTCTTGTTGAATCGTCGGTCAGAACAATCACCGATTCGGCCGTCGAACAGCACTCGCCATTTTTGAAAAGCGCTTGTCCGCATGTAAATGAGCTTTTGCCTATGTGATTGACGCGCGTTCCAACATCGACCGTGCCGGGGAAATTCATTTCTTTGAGAAAATCGAGAGACAGTTTTGCAATTACAAATGAAAAACCATCGTCGGCGATGGTGCCATGTTCGTGGCAAAGAAATGCTACTCGTCCGGATTCGAAGAACGTGCAATAGGCTGCGTTGTTAATGTGCCCCTGCCTGTCTGTGTCTCCATATCTTAAGGTAACAGGAGTCCAGAGCTTGTAGAAATTTCTTTCTGTGGAACTGACAGTGTTCCTTTTCGTGTCGCTTTTGGTCACGACTTTTTCCTTATCGTTTTTGTCCTGGTGTCTCTTGTTGAGATTCTCGATTCTCGAATTTAATTTTCAATTCTTTCTCAACCTGGTCTATCGCAGCAGATTCAACCAGCAACCCGATCCGCTCATAAGTTTTCCACAATTCCGACCATTGCATCACTACAACCGTGCGTTGTGAATATTTCTTCGCCAGTTGAGTAACTTTTGCATTGCCGCTCTTAAGAAATTCAAGCTCGGTCAGTTTTGCACAATTGCGACAACGAACTTCTCGCTCATCTTTGCCCGGTTCGAATTTGACGATACTGCCCGGCTCTAGCCTGGCGTCGCAGTTGTAGCAGCGACTGACTCGGACCAGCGCATAGACTGGCGGCTCTTTGCTCGTTTTTTTCGATGGTTCGGTCATCAGTTGTAGTCTGTTTTAATGCCTTTCTTTTGCATTTCTCTGTACTGATATCTGTTGACCGCGTCTTCCAGTACCTGCCCTGACGCATTCCTGCCAGGTTCGCCCAGGACGGCAACCGCCATCTTTCTGTCGCTGGCCATGATTGCGTCATAGACCGTTTGTTTGTTGGCGGCACCTTCGCGAGTAATATTCTCATTACCCAGTCTCAGCCTCTGCATGACCATGGTTTTGTACGACGGGCTCCAGGTGCTGTCCGGTCCAAAACCTTGAGCGATCATGCCTGCGACTCTGTCCTGAACCGTTTCGTAAGTGTCTGTGGACTTCAATTTTGTCCCGGTCTTCATCTCTTCATTAACCGCCTGACGCAGACCGGCCCGCGAGTCGCTCACATATCTGTCTTCCGTGCCGAACATGGCGCGGACCTGTTTCTCATAAGGCTTTTCTGGGTCCGCAGTTTCGCCAGGGTTGGCCGCCCGAATTAGCATATTGTCCTCCGGGGTGAGGCGAGCGGCCAATTCAATTGCGCTTGCCTCAACCTGAGTGTCCGGCGTGGTTGCGCCAACCTCTAAAGCCTTACCCTTTGTGGGTTTTGCGTCGTCAAGTCCCATCGCCGAAGCCTCCTAACGGTGTTTCCCATATTTATATGCCCGATTAATGTCCTTCTTAGCCTCAAAGCGCGCAGTTGCCATCCCTGGAAGCGTTTCGGCGATCACGGGGGAGGTCCGACCTGCCTCTGCAAGGGACTCCACATTCGTGACGTGCCTTTGTGCTATATGTTCAATGGGTGCATCAAGTTTCGCAAGCGAAATTAGGCAGGTTAATGGTTTTGGAATCCTCGGTAAAGAGAAAACGCGCATTGCATGTGGTGGCACCACTGATGGCGCCTTTGGTCGCGACTTTGATAGCACCATCTTTTCTAATGCCGCTGCCCGCCATTAGTTCACCAAGCTCTGCGGCCACGTCAGTCAACCATTTGGCGCGAGCATCCAGCATTTTACTGGCGTCCAATTCTCACGCAAACCATTCTGGCTCGCAGCAAAGCCAGCCATACATCAACGTTGACGCGACCGAGCAAGAGATAATTCAAGCAGCGCTCGATGGAAAGTTGGTCGAAGCAGAAAAAATGCTGGAGAACGTCATCAGCGACGAGAAGGATAATTCACGCAGAATTGACCTCATTTACATGCTGGCCGCTCTTGAGAAAATGCAAGAGAAAAGCAATGAGGCGAGGCGACATCTGGAGACTGTTTTGCAGCACCAACCTCCTGCCGTTGACTCTCAAGGTCAGCTGCGTCACGCCCTTTTGCTCAAGAGAATCGGTGATTGTTACTATGGAGAAAGAAAGTATTCGGATGCTCTAACTAGCTACAATTCCGCTCTCATAATTTCGTCAGCCCTGCCAACTAATTCCAGAATTCTTGCCGATCTGTATGAATCGGCGATGGGCATTCTGATAATCGAAAAGCGGTACACAGAGGCTCAAGCTTATTCCGAAAAATTTCTAGCTGTGGCAGCCGAGCGCGCTCAATCCGGACTCTGGGATGACGCAGGTGTATTGTTTTGGGCTCAATTGCAAGCTCTGAACCTTTACCGGCATATGAAAAACCCACCGAACGAAGAGCCGATGCGAAAGGCAGTTTCTGACTCGATTGACAAACTGATGAATTATCGATTTAGTCTAGAATCGCACGGCAAATTGCCACCACTTTCCGAACGCAAGGAAATATTCGAAAAACACTACATCAGCGAATTCGCGCCCAAGAGTTCGGCAGAGTTCATTTGGCTGGCTGGTGAGTTCAAACTGCGCACTCTGCCTGTGATCGGCTGGCTGCCCACACAGCAACCAGCACGGGGAGCTATTTTATGCGTGCACGGCTTGGGTTTAGACAATCAAGCATTTACGCCATTCGGTTTTCAGATGTCCGCCAAAGGTTATGCCGTCTATGCGATGGACGTTCGCGGTTTTGGTGCCTGGCTGACGACGCCCGGTCAGGAAGATCTGCGTCTGAACGAAGCAATCAATGACGTTGGCAGCATTCTTGGATTAATCGCAGACCGCCACGAGGGTGTTCCTATCTACCTGCTTGGCGAGTCAATGGGCGGGGCAATTGCCTTAAGAGCTGCTGCGAAATACACCAAGAATCTGCACGGCGTGATCTCCTCTGTTCCATCAGCGGAAAGATTTCAGGCCCGAAAAATGGGACTTAGCGTTGCTGTTCATTTTCTAAAAAACCCGAATAAGCCTTTTAGGGTAGGAGACATGGTGGTTGATAAGGCCTCAGCAATTCCGCAAGTGAGAGAGGCTTGGCATGATGATCTGAAAGCAAAAATGGAAATGTCTCCTAAGGAGCTAATGAGATTCGCGGTCTTCATGCGCGAAACAAAGCTGATGTGCTCTAAGTTGAACAATCTACCTGTCTTTTTTGTGCAAGGCCTTAAAGACAAATTGGTAAAACCAAAAGGAACTTATGAGTTATTTGAAGCCGTAAGCTCACAAGACAAAAACCTATTTATCATTGGGGCTGAAGAGCATTTGATTTTTGAGACTTTTAGGCAATCTAATATGCTGCTTGAGTCGATTAGTGCCTGGATGGACAAGCGCTCTACTCTCAAGCCGGCAAATTCAACTGACGCCGCAACCGCTGCAGCTCCAGCCGGGCCTGCCGATCCGCAGGTCTGGGAACCGGCAAGTGGATTTAGCGGCACTACGCAAGCTGTCCAACCAGGCGCATCCTCGATTCCAGCCACTTCAGCTCCAGTCGGCAAGCAAAAGCGCTCTAAGTCCAAAAAGCAAGCGGGCAAGTAGTTTTCGGTGTTTTAATTCGGAAAGCGCCGCTTTTCGTTGCTAAAAAGGCGCGCCGGTATTACCTGAGCGGGTTTGCAATGAAAGTGAAACAACTCTCATTTAGCATTCTAATAACCCCACCCAGGATGCTCACCAGATGGCACAACCCGCAGAATTTGCTCCGACGCGTAGCGAGACGCGAGCTGTATTCCAGGAACCGTTTAAAGTTAAGCAAGACGAAAGCAGCCCGGACAGGGTGATCCTTTGCACTGATAAAAGTTGCCAGCAGTTGTCGCTTGCAGACTTTACAGAGTTGTATCCGAAAGAATCTGCCGCCTATATCAAAGAACATCCTGAGTTGCAGGGGCGGGGCTCCGGTAAGAGAAATGGAGAAGGAGTCGAGCAGCTGGACTTTCGAATTCCAATAGTGCTGGATAACTTTAGAAAAAAAGATGGCGGCACCGACCCCAAGCTTAGAGGCGATGGTGCGATGGGACCCCCGGAGCGCGATCTTTCCATACCACAGCTGCGTCTAGACGGCAGGCAACTTCGCCTCGAGCCGGGCGGGCAACTCAGATTTGATGCCGGTGACGGTCTTGCACCGCCCGGATGTTTGAGCCTCGATCCGTCAGGTAGTGTGATTCTCGATCCGAAGGGTCGGCTTCACTTCGATCCGGCCAGGCGCCAGGAATTTGAATCGAAAAGCCGCCATCAGTTGCGTTTGCCTGGTGAGGGACGCGATTACAGAGACGGTTATGATCCCAGGGATGCGACTACATGGATGGATCCATCAAGTCGAAACCGCAACAGCCAGCGCGACCTCATTTTCAATGATCCGTTTAAACAAAGAAGTCCGCTAGATGCTCTTCTGGATCCATCGGGCAGAAATAGGAACAATCCTTTGGATGCGCTCCTAAATCCTAATAGTAGAAATAGAAATGGTTTGGATCTTCTGGATCCGCTTGGTGCCAGGCGCAGAGATCCTTACGGACAAGATTCACTCAATGGTCAGGATTCACTATTGGGTCCTAACTTACGGCTAAAGCTTCCCGGTCAGGCTACCAATGGAGAATTTCGCTTAGAAGATTATGGTTCGATTCAAAACCTCAGAAGGGACTTTAATAGAGCCGGGATAGAAGGACTCCCACCTCAGGTCCAGAAACAAATTAGAGATCAAATGATGCTGCGCATGATGCAACAGCAGCAGATCGTTCTGGAGCCGGTAGTTAAGCCTGAAAAGCCGGTTGAACAACCTGTGGCAAAACCTGTCGAAAAACCTGTTGAAAAACCTGTCGTAAAGCCGCTCGAAGTTCAAAAACCTGCGGAGCCTGCCACTCCAATAGATGGACCGAAAGGTCCGACCGATTTGGAAAAACCGACTCCAGCAGAAACTCCTGCAGAAGCAAAAGATAAGGCCGAAAAACTTGATGCGTTCGGTCAGTCGATCAAAGACACCGGCGCATTCACAATCGACAACTTCGGTGAAGCCTACAAAGAGGCTGCAAAGGCAGGAGCCGGAGTGGCAATAGTAGTTGTCGGACGCGGTATACCAGGCAGTGAAGAGGCGATTAAAAACGTCAAAAAACTGCAAGAGGAAAATCCCAAACTCAAATTCCTTGTGGTCGATCGTGACAAAGTCGATGCCAGCGTTAAAGCCGATCCTAACAACGCCAAGATGAAAGAGTGGCAGAGTTGGATCGACACCAGCATCAAGGCCTGCGGTGGCAGCGAAACCAATAAAGTATTGACCAGCGTTCAATCGCTCAAAGCCGACACGACTGGATATCCGGCACCGGAAAAAGTAACCAGCTTCCACTGGAATTCAAACATCAACCAGGAAGTGGCCGCCAAAGCATCGCTGGCCAGTGATGCAACTGCCGCGCATGCCAAAGAATTTAGACTGTCGATGAATTCCGAAAGTGCAAAGGCGCTCAGCGAACAAATCAAGGCGACCAGAGAAGCAGCATTGCAAATGCCGGTTACTGATGCTGCCAGTTGGAAGGCACGCCAGGACAAATTTGTGCAAGCCCTTCAATCAGCTTCGCAAGCTAGACCCGATCTGCTTGCACAAAGGCGCAAAGAGATAGCTGCCATCCCTGATAAAGCCGCCAGAGACAAGGAGTTGCAGACTCTCAACGAACTGGAAAATGCACCGCTTTTGCTACGAGCGGAACTCGGACTGGACATGGTCAGAAGTGCAAGCGCTCTCGCCAAACCAGAGAAGCAAGCGGCGATGATGGCAGCCGGGTTAGAGGTCTTGAGAGACGCGTACAAATCTGCGCCTGAACTGAAAGGCAATCAGGCTTTCGGAGAAGAACTGAAGAAAGCCGGAGTAAATGTCGAGCAATTGATAAAAGACTCTGAAAAGGCTGCTTCCATTTCTGCCGATCAAATCAAGGACAAACTTGCGCGTGCGCATACCGCTGGAGATCCGGTCAAAGTCACAGAAAAGAGAACCGAATACACTTCCAATCTTTCTCAAGGCACATGCGATCGAATGAGATGTAATAGCGGTGCGTGCTATAGCCAGGAATGCGTTCGCCAACAGTGCTGCAGAGGTGGAATCTGCCGCAGACTAGGACGACGCAGATAACTAAACGCGCTTTTGAAGCCACATAGAGCTAATGTACTGTCCGTGCTTTTGCGCGTATTGATCGAACACTCCTACTTCAGTAAATCCCATTGATTTGTGCAACGCGACTGAAGCTGGATTGGGCAATGCTACTCCGGCGACGACGAGGTGTATTTTCTCTCCCTTCAATGCTTCGAATAAGGCGGTGTAGAGCTTTTTGCCTAACCCATTTCCTTTTGCTTTTGAATTTAGATAAATGCCAAATTCGACTGTTTCCACAAATGCGGGGTGGTCTCTGTACTGTCTGCTGCCGGCGCTACCTACTACTTCTCCGTCCAGCTCCGCGACAAACAGCCGATAAGGACCGGTATCGGAATATTTGTCGAACCATGGCTTGTAATCATCGATAGTCATTGCCTCAGTATCGAAAGCAATGTTCGTATTGATAATGTAGTAGTTATAAATTTCGGTCAGCTGCGGTAAGTCGCTAAAAACACCCGGCCGAATGAGAAGCGATTCCAAGGTAATTGATCCTTTTCGTTTGCTTTTGAATTGATCATCAATGATAGCTGGTTGGCAGCCTTATGATTTTGTCAAGATAATGATCATTTGATGAGAATTCGGGCGATTGAATGGCGTTTCGCTAAGATCGAGAAATATAGTTTGCAAGTTTGAAAAACAAGAAATCGACTAAGGCGAGTCCGTGATACACAGGGCTCAACGTCTCACAGGAGTATTTTATTATGGGCATGGAAATTGGCGTTGCAGGTATCGTGGCGGCGTTAGTTGTGAGCTCGGGTTTCTTTGTGTGGATGACTAGCTCGCTTTATAAAACCTGTGGGCCCAACCAAGCGATGATTGTTTCCGGTATGCTTGCTTCTGACAGCGTCGCGGGCGCTCGACATAAAGTACTGATCGGCGGTGGAACACCAGTGTTTCCTATTATTCAAAACTGCCGGTATGTCGGTCTCGAATGCAGACCAATTCAGTTGGAGCCAAAGACGCCGTACATCACAAAAGACGGTTCTCCCATCAAGTTTAATGCGGTTGCTCAGGTCAACGTTAAGCCTGATCCTGTCAGCGTAATGACTGCCGCCGAATGTTTTCTCGAGACCTCTGACAATCAAACTTCTCAGACCATCGCCGAGATCATTCTTGGTCATACCAGAGCAATAGTCGGTACGATGTCGTATTGCGAAATTCTGCACGACTTGCGCGGTGTATCTGACAGAGTGCAGGAAGAAACGATTCCGTCTCTGTTGAAATTCGGTATGACGGTCAGGTCTTACGCTATAGACGAAATGGAAAGTGACCCGGCGCAATTGCAGGCATTAGTGTTTGATGCGGCGATGAAATCGTAATTGGGGTTAATCCCGTTGCTTCACAATATTAGGCGGCTATGCTGGATAATGTGAAACATGAAAGTGCCGTCAGAGTTTGTGGGTAAACTGTTTTGAGTTCGATTGAGAAAACAAAGACAACATTTCGAAAGCACGTCGCATTTGCAATTGCAATCGGCGTTATTTCAGGCGGCACCACTATTGGTGCAAAACCTGCTTGCGCACGCGTTTCCCCTTCCACTCGAAAGAAGGCTAAAACTGCGACTCCGAACGCAGAAGCGTTAATGAAAAGGGCATTTGGTTTTTATCTGCAACGCAACTATGTTGAGGCGACGAAGCTTTTCAAACAGTGTTTTGCACTTAATCCCGATGATGTTTCCGTCAATTTCTATTTGGGTGCCGCTGCTCTTTATGCTAATGATATAAAAACCGCTGAACATGCACTTTGCCGTGTGGTCGTGATGACTTCGCCCAACTCGGAGTTCAGTAACCTGGCCATGAAGTCTTTAAAACAGTGGCGCAGAGAATTCCACGGCATCGAGCCCTATTCTCAGGTGGAAAACGGTAAATTGATGCGCTGGGAGAAAGGAAAAGGTCCAATCAAGGTCTGGGTCTCCGACGGGTTGCAGCTTCCGCGTGGCTTTGTTGGACCAGAGCTTGATTCGAACAAATGCAAAGCTCTATATTCGATGTTTGATAGCCCAGCTTTTTTCAAACGATTAGAAACTGTTGTCCACTACGTTCCCCAATATCGAGATATGGTCAAAAATGGTATCAACGACTGGGGTTGGGTAGCCAGTGAAGGCATCGTTTCATTTGAATTTGTCGATGATCCTACCAAAGCAGATGTATTATATTTCTGGTGCCCGGAAAGCGGTGCCGGCAGTGTTGGCCGAACATTCTATCCCTGGACGAGAACACCGAATGCGCGTTGCATAGTGCATATCGAGACAGAGTATTTGAGGAAGTGGGGCTCGCGAGTGCCTACCGAATTGCGCAAGACGAGCGCGCATGAATTTGGGCATGTGCTCGGATTGACCCAGCACAGCAACAATATCGATGACTTGATGTGTGGGCAAGGAAAGACGGTCAGTTACCGGGAGATGACTTCATTTTCGAGCAATACGGCAGTTACCAAGAATGACTACGCAACACTGCGCGCGCTCTACGAATTGCCGCCTGGCGACCTCTATACGACGCTAGGACGATGATGCGTAAGACAAGGACCTCTGCTTCTAGAAGTGTTTTCCGGCTCAGTCTGGCGGTCAGCAGCTTGCTTCTATTGAGTGGGTGCAGTGTGCTTGAGGAAAAGTTTAAAGAGCTGATGCGTCCAACACCGATTGAGACGCCGGGGCAACCAACTCAGGGAGTAAAAACTCAGTGGCCCGAGCCTCCACGATTTTCGATCCCGCCGCCCACTAAGGAGGAATTGGCAGAGGTCGGACTGCCTGAGCCGCCGCCTTTTTTCGTACCACCGCCACAGAAAGCGAATAAGAGAATCAGGGGTAGAAAAATCCGGTCAAATTCGTAAAGCGAAAAATCGATGGAATTCCGTTTTATCAAACGACAATTGATTTAACTGACGATGACACCTATCTTTCGGTGCTTTTGCCTCACAACGCAAAGGAGGCTAACAGCGCAAGTGTTTCTTATGGTGCGGAAAACTTTGAGTCTTTTGTTGCCGCCCACAAAGGCGCCGTGCTGATGAATGGAACCTTTTTCAGCAAGGACAAAGAGCAGCGGGTCATGGGCAATTTAGTTTCCGACGGTAAGGTGCTTAAATACAGCCGCTGGGAAAATTATGGCACCACTCTTGGTATTAGAGCCGAAAACAAACTGGAGATGGTGACGGCACGCGCGGAAGGACAACCGCAATGGGATAAGCATTGGTTCTCCTTGACGTGCGGACCGCGATTGCTCAGGCAGGGTGAAGTCTGGGTTCATCCGGATATTGAAGGATTCACGGATTCACATGTGCTCACGATCGGTCCACGCCAGGCGCTCGGATATCCAGCCAGCAAAGACCGCATCTATCTCGTCACTTTTATGTATGGACTTTCTCTGGAGAAGGAAGCCGATTTGATGAAAAAGATTGGCTGTTATGAAGCTATGAATTTGGACGGAGGTGCATCACGCGCGCTTGCCTATAACGGGTCCATACTCGTTAAGGCCGGACGTCCCCTCACTAATGTTTTGATTGTGTATGACAAACAGCATCCTGCACCCAAAAGCACAGTGCAATCTTGGGAGCAGTTTCAAGAAAAAGCGGAGCAAGTTGAAAATTAGGATGCTCCCGTTTTTGCCAAACTGATCATAACTTCTAAGAGTGAGGAAGCGCTTTTCTTGCTTGCAGGGTTTCAAGCTTTTTTCGAATAGCATCGTCCGCTTTGTAAATGAGCGCCTCTGTATACTCGACAATAGCACCACGAGTATCCTTCTGCTCCAAGCACTTTTCGGCGAGTTTTACACGAACATCAAAAGACTTCGGGTCCATACCCATTGATTGCAGATAGGAATTCAGGTTTCCTCGAGCTACATCGCAGGTGGGATCCCAATAAAGTGCCTTTCGGAATAACTCTACTGCTTTGTCTGAATTCGTGTCTTTTTCGATTGCCATATTATTGTAAGCAATGGCTATTCCCTCTCGTGCGCGCTCTTGCTTCGGGTCTATTTTCAGTGCCGCTTCAAATTCAGTGATAGCCTTCTCGAACTGATTGTTTCCGGCGGCTACAGAGCCCTCCTGCACATGCCTTTGACACAAAACTGCCGGAGGTAAGGGACGACCGTATTCGTCCTTGTCAGGCAATTTACGCTCTTCTACGGTTGCATTGGAGTAGAGCCGATTAATGGTGCGAATATCACGCGGAGAAAGACCTTGTTGAACAATTAGTGTTCCACTCATGATGTCTTCAGGGTAAGGACTATGCCCTTGCAGACCAAGCGCATGGCCAATTTCGTGCAAGCAAGTATTGAACAGGCGATTTTTTCCCAGGGGTCCATCTTTCAGTGGGTCAAGAGTGAGCAGTGAGATTTCAGCATTTTCGATGCCATTGCCTCCGAAAGATGTTCTGGCAATTCCAGCTTCTGCAGTCATCGCCGGAGCATGCAAATCATTAGTCCAAAGCACAGACATTTGAGCCGTACTGGGATCAGTTACGAATACAAATTTGATCTTCCCTGCGGTCGCCTCTGTCCATTCGTCAAAGGCTTGTCTAAGCGATTCTTCGTATTCCGTCCGATAACCCTCAACTCCCGTTCCGTCTTTCACATAGACAGTAATCGGCTTATCGGCTTTCCATCTGAGCAGGTTGCTGCCTGCAACTGCGGCAAGATAATCATCGCCAGAATTCTCTGTGTGTCTCTTTTGGGCTGCATTTCGCGTTTCTGTTTCCAGAACGACAATCAAGGCTCCGTATTGCTGGCTGCGCGGATCATCGGGTTTCAGCAACTGAAATTTCTTGTATGCTTCTATTGCTTCTACCGAGTGTCGCATGCTCTGAAATATTTTGCCGCTTAACAGGACGGCTTCTGCGTTGTTCGGCTCGTGCTCGAGTACGACTTTGATTTCATCTGCAGCGAAGTGAAAACGCCCGAGTTGGTAGAGCGTGTCAGCATGAAGCATGCGAATACTGTCATTGGCAAGATTCGAGCGCAATGCTGCGGCGAGTTTTGCTTCTGCACCTGCGACCTTGTTGGCTTCAATCAAGGTGCGTGCTTCAACCACGGTTGGGTCTTCCCTGACTTTCTTGGTTTCAGCGAAAGCTTTTATCTGCCAGCCGCCAGAGAGTATGTTCGATGCCACAAGTGTCGAAAGAAGGAGTGATTTTCTTGAGTGATTATTGAATGGATAGAGACGGCTCTGCACCAAGATGCTCCCATTATAAAGTTTTAGAAGTGAGTGATATTAAACCGGTTCCTCAATAACAGTACCCTGTTTGAACTCACTTCAGGCAGGTGGGTATATTCTATTGGGGGATTTGTGCTGAAATTCTTGTCTGTCTTGATGTTCATGAGGTGTCATGTCTCCTGGAGACCCGATCGAGCCAACTGAGTTCGCAAAGTCGGTCGTGGGCGCCGATGCTGATGGCGAGTCAACGCTTGTCGCTGTGAGTTCTTCCGGCGGTGATCAAAAAATTCCGGTCGAAGGCACGCGGCTTGGCAAATATGAGCTCAAAGAAAAGCTCGGCACCGGTGGCATGAGCGTTGTTTATAAGGCGCATGATCTGGCGTTAGATAGGTTTGTGGCGCTCAAACTTTTGCTTCCTCAAGGTGGTTCCAACCAGATCGATTCGATGCGTTTTCAACAAGAGGCAAAGGCAGCCAGCAGACTGGAACACCCAAACATCGTCAAAGTGCACGACTTCAATATCACAGAAGACGGCATGCCATACCTTGTGATGAGCTATCTCGAAGGGTTTCCGCTCTCAAGCGAAATCAAAAAAGAAGGCGGGCTTCAAGTCGGCCGGTGGCTGGCGATTATGGTCCAGGCTTGCGATGCGCTCAGTCACGCTCACGAAAATAATGTTGTCCATCGCGATATTAAACCGAGCAATTTTGTGCTCTGTCAGGAGAAGGGTCAAGAGGTGCTTAAGCTTGTTGATTTCGGCATTGCAAAAATTGAAAACAATGATGATCAAGCACTGACAAAAACAGGAGAAGTATTTGGCAGTCCGCTCTACATGAGCCCTGAGCAGTGTTCCGGTAGTAAGGTCGATTCACGCTCGGACGTGTACTCACTTGGCTGTGTAATGTATGAGGCTCTTGCGGGCAAACCTCCACTAGCCGGTGAAAATGCACTTGCCACCATAGTCAAACACCTGCAAGAAAGGCCTCAATCTTTGACAAACGTTTGCCGCAACATCAAAGAAATTGAGTCGATCGACAAAATCGTCATGAAGTGCCTGGAGAAAAAACCGGAAGACAGATATCCTGATACGCTTTCCGTGCGCAAAGAATTAGAGAGACTATTTCTCGGACTCAAAGTAACGGGAAATGCATCCATTAGCCGGATCATAATCGCACTTGCAATCGCGGTAATGACCTTGAGTGCCGGAGCTGTTGTATACACAACTTACTTGCGCGGTAATGAGGAGAATGAAAAACAAGCTGCGATCATCCTAAAACAAACGCAACATGAACAAGCAAGAGCTTTGCGCTGGACTGCACGGAAAAATTTTAAGGAAGGAAAGCTCGACCAGGCGCGCAGTGACTTGACTAAGGCTCTTGAGTTGGCGATTGCCGCGAAAGAATCGCCTACATACATTGCCGCTTTGAAGGTCGATCTTGGTGATTGCGAGGCCGGTGCTCAAAATAGATCAGCTGCACGACGTTACTATCAGGAAGTAGCCGACATGCCGCTTCCGCTTACAGATAAGTCTGCTGTCGAGGCCAAATATGATGCCAATTATAAGTTAGGCTTCAGCAGCAAGTACACTCATATAAATTCGCATGATGCAAAAGGTTACTATCTAAAGGCGCTAGAATTTGCTTTGATGATCCCGAGACCCAAACCTAAGAAGCTTGTTCTGCTTGAACTCAGCAAAATTGAAGAGGAGGAAGGACATATTGCCGAGGCGGACAGCTACTTGAAGAGAGCTCAGGCGATTCAATCCGACGATGCTGAAGTTGTTCATGCAATGGCGGAGTTTTACGGAAGGCAAAAACAATATGAGTCGATGAAGAAAGCTACAGGCGATTTGAATCGTATTCTTCAAGAAAAGAAAAAGCGGGAGCGAGACGAAAAAGCGAGAAAAGAAAAAGCCGCTGCAATCGAAAGAGAAAGCGATCGTCAGACGGATTTGAAAAACGAGAATCTGAGAAAGCAATGGGAGAAAGTTGTTCTCCCGCCAAACTAGTGTGATACAGAAAAAGAATGGAAGTGTGCTACAACATGAATGCTGACGACGAAAAACAATTAGCAGCGAAAGCGGCAGTGGAACTCGTGACCGACGGCATGGTGCTTGGACTTGGCACCGGATCAACGGCAGTGTTTGCGGTGCAGTTGCTCGGGCAGCGGGTGAAGCAGGGTCTCAAGATCAAAGGTGTTCCGACATCTAATTCAACAGCAGCGTTGGCTGAAAGTGTCGGGATTCCGATTGTTTCATTGGATGACTATCCGACGCTCGATCTGGACATTGATGGTGCTGATGAAGTTGAACCTTCGCTTTGCTTGATCAAGGGCGGCGGAGGCGCACTGTTGCGCGAGAAAATCGTCGCCTTCGCGTCGAAGCAAGTTGTGATTATCGTTGACGAGAAAAAAGTTGTAGAGCGCCTGGGAAAATTCCATCTTCCCATTGAGATAGTTCCATTCGCTTGCGGATTGATTCAGCAAACAATCAAAGATATGGGTGCGGCAAGTGTGCTCAGAAAACGAGAGGGAGCCGTTTTCCTTACTGATGAAAACAATTGGATCTTGGACTGTGACTTTGGTTTGATCGCCGATCCAAGAGCCTTGGCTCAGCAACTGTCCGCGGTGCCAGGAATAGTTGAACACGGTTTATTTGTCGACATTGTCGAGCGCGTGATCATAGGCAGTGCCGGAACTGTTAAGACACTCCGCATCTGAATTAACTTGTCTGTCTAGAATTGAAAGTAAATAAACGGAGGCGTGTACTCCGCACAATATATCCAGCACAACAACACAACAGCGGTAGCTGTTTGGAGTTTCATCCAGTATGGCAGCGGCACGAAGACTCGTTCATACAGTCTTGCTGCCCACGGTCCAAGTTGCAGGATTGCTAACATAGCGAAAAACACACCGATATCCGTGTAATGATTGGTGCCCATGGACAACTTTACTTGAGCCGCCAGTTGTGGGAATTCAAGTAAGCGTTGAAAAATTATTTGCAAAGTCTGCATATCGGGCGCGCGGAAAAATATGCCGAAAAAAACTGCCATTGTGAATGTAAGTTTTTCGGCAGTAAAAGCGTAGACTGGATGATTGATGATCGCTCTATCGCGTGATTTGAAGAGCTTTTTGCGCAACCTTCGCCAGGCGTGGTATCCGCCGACTGTTAGTCCGAAGAACACGCCCATTGAAACGTATGTCCAACCGGCTCCGTGCCAAATTCCCGCGACCAGTAGAGTAATGAAAATATTGAAAAATGTCCGAGGAAACGACTTTCTCGAACCACCCAGCGGAACAAAGAGATAGTCATGTAACCACCGCGACAGCGAAATCTGCCAGCGTTGCCAGAAGTCGGCCATATTGGCTGAATTGAGCGGATGATTGAAGTTGATTGGCAGTTTTAGATTGAAGAGAAGTGAGCTGCCGCGAGCTATATGTGTGTAGCCGAGAAAATCGAAATACAGTTGAACTGTAAAAGCGAGGACACCGACATATGTGCTTAAAACGTTTGCAGCAGCCGGGTTTGAGTATACGGGATCGGAAAGGGATGCACAGCTGTCTGCAATAATGACCTTGAAAAAATAGCCCAAGATAATCAGCTCGAGACCTTTACCCAGACGCTCCAATGTGGGTCTTTGAATACCATTCATATACTGCGGCCACAGTTCGTTGAAGCGAACAATCGGACCGGAAATCAAATGCGGGAAATACATGATGTAAAAGTTGTACGACAGCCAATTTGCCGCTGGTTTTTGCCCGCGATAAACATCGACAACATAGCTTATAGCTTCGAACGTATAGTAAGAAATGCCGAGCGGCAACAGTAATTCCACGTGAGCCGGCAAGGCATTGCTGACGCCGAACAGCTGCATCAGCGAAGCATTGATATCGAGGAAAAAATTGGAATATTTGAAGTAAGCGAGAACAGCCAAATTAATCAGGATAGCCGTCCACAGCGTGAGTTTGCGAAATGATGGAGAAGCATTTGCGTAAATAATTTTGCTGGCTAGATAGTCGACAGTGGTAGTGATCAAAATGACAGCAACAAATGGAATGCTCCATGATGCGTAAAATACATAACTGGCAGCAAGCAGCAACAGCCAGCGAAAACGCGCTGGTATAGCCATGAACAGCAGCCATGTGACCACCATAAGTACTACGAATTGACTGGATACGAAATTCATCGCACATCATCCGCAAGTGGTTTAAGGAAAACTTCTTTTTGTGCAAGCAACTGGTCTGCAATCTTTTTCGAAATCTCAACGGCTCCGCCGGCAGTGACGTGGAATGAATCTGTGAAGTCTTCATCAACCCCGTAGTCATGCACGTCTATCAGTGGGCAATTCTCTAGCCTTGCAGCGTTTTCCATGCGTGCCTGCACTGCTCTATCGTTTGTCTTCATCTCTTTGTTGAAGTAGGCTTGGTAGTTTGGATGCAGGGGCAGCCACAGCATCGCCGTCTTCAGATTTCGTTGTTTTGCCAGGTCAAAAAACTTTTTCGTCAGGGGGTATCTGGTTCGCTTTTTTTCCGTCTCTCCCTTCGGCTCGAAAGCGTTGCTTTCGAGCAAGCTTTTAACCATATCGAAATTCAAATGTACTTTCTCTGAAGGTACCAGATAGTTTGGTGCCCACCCTGCCGGTGAGATCGCCGTAGAGGCTGTACCCGTGAGTTGTCTTTTCCAGTGCGATTCTCCAGGAGAAAAAATATTGGCCGGCAATTGCACCAGCCGTTCTTTCAAAATCGTTCTATACCGGACAAGGTAGATGTTTTGCTTCATCCACAAATCAAAGCGCTTGAGAATTGGCCAGTCTGAGTGCATGTTTTTCATGTACAGAGACTTTGTGAAGTGTCGACTATAACTGTTGAGGAAAGATTCGGATGTCGAAAATCCGGTCTGGTTGCATTCACTGATCACTATTGCCGGACCCGGAGACGTCTTTAGAGCGTGCTCCAGGATCATCAATTGCTCTATCGGAAAACTCCCACAGCATGCGATATTTTTTACTACAACATCGTGTCCCGCCTTTTGCAGCTGCGCGGCAATCAGATCTGCGTAAACTGCGCGGCTGGATTGCGACGAACCGGCGAAATAGATGCATGGCTTACCCGCGGGCACAGGCGTCTTGGCGAGGCGCATTTTTGCATCGAATTCTGCAGATCCGAATTGAATTGGATCGATAACGCATATGACGGCGCGCGCGAGCCCCTCAGCGACAAGAAGAAACACAAAAATTGCAAGCAACGCGGCGCAGAATTTGCGAAGGCTGGATTTCGACATAGGAAGACGCAGTCCAATGTTCGGGACCTTACTGATCTCCCGAATGGTTAACTGGTCCTGCAATTCTTCAGAGAGGGAATCTGGACGAACCCTATCTGTAATCGTGGCAGTGCTTTTGCTCACAAGACTCCCCACGCCAGGCTTCGACATCATTTTGGCTCGTGAATACTAACATTTTGTGGCGTTTTCCTTATGACATCTCGTTAAAAATTCGAGCCTGTTTGGATTGCCTGTGACGGTTATTGAACGATTTGATGCAATCAGTTTTGTAATACTTTCTCGCGAACAACGGGAGCTGCAACTAATGCAGGGTTAGCAGCAGAGTCATCCCTGCGCGTAAAGTCAGGATGAAAAATCCTTGTAATCCAGCCAGGCTGTGCGGTCGTCATGCCGAACGACGTGATGATATGCACGAGTGCTCCGCCGTTGAACAACATGACCCATTGCATAAAATTCAGATGGAACGGAAGTCGGCTTAACGGCGAAATCATCATCAATACCAAGGCCAGACCGATGTTTGAGGTCAGAAAAATTGTTAGCGGTTTGATTTGCCTATGTTGAATCATTTTATAACTGGGATAAAGGATCCAAAAGACGATGTGATAGTAGATGAAACTCACAACAGAAATTGGGTGAAACCTTCCCAGAATCACTAATGCTAGTCCTAAAGTCTCGAAAATGCATGCGTGCAGTATTTGCTGCCTGCTCAGGCTATTTTTCATTCTTAGAAGTTGGTAAACAAATACACAGCCGCTAACTGCGTATCCAATCCAGATGAAGTTTGACATCAGGTGGTTCTGATGAAACCAGTGTGTTTTAATGGCCGCGAAATAGGCAAATGAATTACAAAGGATGGAAGCAACTCTGAGGGCTCGTGTGTCTCTCCATCGGTTCGGCATGACATTGTCGTACATCAAATAGACTTCAGTGAAGACGTAATGAATTCCGAACATAAAGAAGAGTGGGTTCGCATCTTTTTGTGCAGCTAAGATGAGTGAACCCGCAACTAAGGTCATGAAGTAAACGCTTGTAGAGCGGCGCTTCATTACATTTGCGATGTGCTTCTTCGAATAAGGTACAGCCAGAAAGTAGTGAGCGATTGTGAGGGGAACCAATACAATCGCAAACAGCTTTGGACTTACGAAAAGAATCGGCACGCAAAATGCGATGAAAAAGCTGACTATTCGCAGTATCAAATACGATGGCATTGACTGGCCTGAAGGCGCTCAAAAGCCATAGATTATAACCCGCGCGTAAAAACAACTTGGAATCACTTGATGTTTATTGATTCGATCTAATCCTCTTTCCTGCCGCTGGAGCCTCCTTGAGGCATAACCATTGACGCTCGCTTGATAGCTGTGAGAAACAGTTAAAGTTGGCAGTGAAATCCAAACGTGCTTATGCGCTAATCCTTCACCAGAAAGGATTTTGCACCGCATGCGCTTGCCAAGTGGTGTGCGGTTGTTAGGCGACCTTCTCTCCGCCGAAGGAATCACCATAAATGTATTTGTGATTCCATTCCGGAACTCTTTGCAGATATTCAGTGATTTTCTGAAGTAGTTGCTTGTTCTTTCGTACGTCAAGACGAAAAACGATCGGTGTCCACTTCGGTCCCCATATTTTGTTGATTAGCAGCGTTCGCGCTCTGGTGAGCTTAAATGCGGAGTCTACCAACACTCGTGTTCTGTTCTCTCCTAGACTCTCGAACTTAATTTCAACCATGCGGTCCACTGTCACCCAGAAGTTTCCTTTCACTCGCAACTCAATGCATTTTGATTCTTCGAATGTTTCAATCTTTGAGTTCGGCAATTGAGTAGTCGCAGCGAGACATAATTCAAACGCTTCTTCCAACGGCATTTCCAGATCTTCGTACGATATAAAAGCGCTGGCACCGTGATTTCTTAGCCGGCGCAACCAGACGGCATGATGAACCATCGCCGAGATCAACAGCAAGCCCACAATCATCGCCACCACGCCGAATTGCATGGACATAAACCTGGTAAACCCAAGTCCCATACTGAGACCGATCAACGTGCCGGGCGCCGTGAAAACCAAAGCGTATATGGTGGCGCCAATCAAAGGACGCAGGTAATCCTGCGGCTGGATATGATCTGGATTCAGGATTGGCAGGTCAATAACCGCGAGTTCGTGAGTCTCTTCTGTCATTTATGTACATCCTAGTATAGGTCTAATTTCTTATTCCCTCCTACTAGTAAGATCTCTCGCTCTGCGACCGGGTTAGAATTAATCTCGAATTGAGGGGAGAGGCGAATTGCCGGACCAGGCTACTGTTTCACGAAATTGGCGAATTCTGAAGATTCTCGTGATGACCGTCGTCTTTGGCACGACCGCTCTTGGTTTGCTCAGTTTCGTCCCTGGAGTCTGGATTTTCGACCAATTCAGCCAATTTAGATTGATCTACCCGCTCATTCTGGCTATTTGCGTGCTGATTCTAGGAGTGTTACGCGCTTTTCGTTTACTTGCGCTTAGCCTAATTTTGTTAATTGTGTCCACCATTCCAGTAGCAGCGATGTTCCTTCCTAGTAGAGGTTCAACAGCAGATCTTTCTGCTAGACCGAAAGAAATTAGCATCAGTGTTTTGAACTTCAACTCCGAATTCCAACACAATGATAATTACAAATCGTTTGAAGATATTGTTAGGACACGTGAACCGGATGTGGTGGCAATCGTTGAAATAAATAAGAAGTGGGTAGATGCGCTTGCTGGTACCATGAAGCCATATCCATTTAGAAAATTTGTAAATGAAGGTGCCGGACTAGCGCTTTTCAGCAAATATCCAATCGTGAAAGACTGCATTGCTTCATTCGGAAAGTCGCACCATCCCAGAATGTTTGCCGAGTTAAAAGTGAAGGATCGCATTATTAATGTGATTATCGCGCATCCGACCACGCCGAAATCACTTTCTGGATTCGAGGAGAGAAATAGTGAGATAGATCTGCTGGCTGATGAGATCGGCGCGATATCGGGCCCGAAGATTTTCATTGGCGATTTGAACTGCGGTCCATGGTCGTCGAAATTCCAGAAACTTCTGAAGGCTGGTTTGAAGGACACACAACAAGGATTTGGCCCTCAACCTTCATGGCCGGCCAGGAATGGCAGAGTCAGTAAGTTTCTCCCAATCCCACCGCTCATTCCGATAGACCATGTACTTGTGAGCTGGGAGTTTAGTGTTGATTCTCGCCGGGCCGGACCGGCAATTGGATCCGATCATTTGCCTGTTTTTGTGAAACTTAGACTGCATGAGTAGGGCACAGGGTTGAAAGGTTCCCTTGACTCTTTCTTGATAAAAGGGCTCGTGAATTTATGCCATTGAAAACTGTCAAGGAGCTAAATTAGTATGGCTACTGAACTGTGTTTCACGCGAACTACGAGCTGTGGTTGTCATTGTAAATCCAGGTATCTCCAAGTGTTATTGAAAAACAGTCGTAAAAGTATAGTTTGTACATATCTGGCTGCATCGTTTTTGATACAGGCCAATTCAGCGTGCTTCGCTAGTGACTATCAAACTGCAGCGGTGACGGCTCTGCCCGGAACTCAAGCCGGAAGCAGCAGTGTTGATTTCGGTGAGATTCCTATAGCTGAAGATTTGTTAGCGGCCGCGTCGTCTCCCAGTACGCAGGCGAAGGCTCCGCAAACCGATACTCTACAAGTAGAAGTTGCTCCGATTGTTGATGCTACGAGTGATGCTGCATCGCAGCCAGAATTACCGTCATCGAATTCTGCATCCGCAATTGCACAAGTCACAGGCGATCGCCCAGTATTGAGAGGTGATACATCAGTGTCGCCTGTGGAAGCGGTCGGGCAAGTTGATGATTTGACAAAGCAAATTCTTCTCAAGGAGATCGAATTGCAGCGATACAATCTGCACTACACCATGGAAGTAGCAAAGCAAGGTCGCTGGAAAGGCTGGCGCTACGCCTTCTTTCAGGAGATAAATTCAGGAATGGGCTTGTCCGGCTCTATCATATCGGTGGTAAATCGCGGTCAGGCATTGGAGAAAGCATCACGGGTAAAGTTACATCCCCAGTTAGCGGCTAACTACATTCCGATGATTGGATCTATCATCGGCGCCAGTGCCGCTGCTGGTGAATTCGGAATCAATGCGTACCACGAGATGATGGCGAGAGCAAATGGCTT
>PNLN01000104.1 GCA_013823055.1 Cyanobacteria bacterium DS2.3.42 | reverse complement strand
GGTATGACGGCGCAGCAGCAAGATATAGCCAATAAGCGCAAAATCGTTGACCAAGCCCTCGAGTACAACACAGTCGGCTGGGGCGGCAATTTACTTGCCGGCGGTGCAGGCGGCATACTCGGTCGTCACACTGTGCCGTGGATTATGGATAAAGTATCCAGCACAGTTAAGCTTGATGCTAAAGCTGAGCCTGTTACTTTCAGAGAAAGAGCAGTACGCTACTGGCAAGACAATCACGATCCGGCTCGTTGGAATAGAGCTGATCTTGAATTCGCCAGGAAAGCTTTGGATGGAGCCGATGGTCTATCCTCTAAGATGAAGGCATTCCATACGCCTGTCATAGACGCTTTAGAAGTAGCTACCGAAAGAGCCAAAATGATGGAGCCTTTCACCAAGGCCTCGTCAGTCGGCAATGTTGCCGAAATTGAAAGCGCACTCGCCACAGCCAAACGAGCTAACACTGCGGGCCGGACCGCATTTTTCACAGCCGAAGAATTGGCGATGATGGAAGATACGGTCAAGACAGGAAAAGTTCAACAAACCGTAGTCGATGCATTCAATGTGAATGCCACTACTCAGCAAACTCTCAAATTGCGCCATGACACCTTCCAGTTCCTGTCTGATGCGAAGAATCCAATTTCTGCCGCCAGTGAAGCGACGCCGTCAAGATTGCGCACAGTCAATGACGCGATCAATGCTCAACGCGGATTGACGGAAGCTGGACACAAGCCAATATTTACAGCTAAAGAAATGGCCGCTCTGGAGGAATACCAGACTGCAGCCAAAGCCGCCGGTGTTACGGTTGGCGACGTGACGGCGATGAGCAAGTTCAAAGAAACTGCCGGACGTTATGGAACAAGCTTTATTAAAGGCGCCAGTATTGTCGGCGTAACCATGGTTGCCGATCACTATGCAGACAAATGGCTCTTTGGTAAGAACCATGGCAATGGTATTGGCGACAGTATCAACTCAGTTCTTGTGCCGGCTGCTTTCTTGGCCGGACCAAAGCGCACCTTGCCTTTGATTGCAACCAGCGTAGGCGCATTGTTGGTCGGCAAGACCATAGGAGCTTCCCTGCCGGAAGGCGAGCAAGCAAAATACAGTCGTTATTTCCGCCAAAGCACAGGCGAGTCCGTCTTGCTCGGTGCTGAATTCTTGCTGCCGATGAAGGCTGCAACCGAATCCGGACTGAACTGGAAGCGTGGTTTGTTGATGGCTGGTACATGGGGCGCATTCCGTCTCAAGAACGCCATAATGGATCCGGCACCGCAGGCCGACGTCAAAGACAAAGCCTTTGAGCTATTGGGTGATGATGCGAAGAAACGCACCGACGGCTCGATGAACGATGCTATCAATAAGTTCGGAGAACTAAGCACCGGCAACGAATCGACTGGTTTGATGGCCTGGACCAATGTCTTCAAAGATGGCATGGGCAAAGTTCAGGGCGCAAGAGGCGAATCTGCCCTTCAGGTATACCGCACCGAATGGCTAACCAAGCCTACCAATCAATTCGGCAGCATGCTTGAAGCAAATCGCGGTGCTGCAATCTTAACTACCGCATTTGCCGAGTCACGTCTGGCGCACGGAACTCACGTGCCGACGATCACCGATACGCCAACCTATTTATTGCAAGGCAAGAATCTCGACATTGGCGGCAAAGCAGCCAGAGACTTCATCATTGGTCGCATCAATATAGAGAATGCGAAGAAGCAAGTTCAAGACAATCTCGGCAAAGAAATTGCCGGCAAGAGAGTTGAGCAATCTGAAATCGCTGACCTTGACAGTGTCAAGAAGCGTATTGAAGCTCAAGAAGCGAAGATTTATGGTGAACATGACATGACCGGTGCCGTTAAGGAACTGGCGAAATGGGGAGAAGGTCTGAATGCAACGCACATGGCAAAACTCGAAGTCGATCTCAGAAACACCATTGCCGCAAATCAAAACTCCCAAGACAATCGCTACAAAGCCAAGCTCTACCGCGATCTTGCAACTATCTATCTGGCCAGCGCCTATGCTAAGCAGGACGGAGACCCACAAAGTGCATCCAAGCTGCTCGGCGGAGATACCAACTCAGGCCGCATGGCACAAGACATGACCGGTCAACAACGTGGATTCGATGGAGCTCTGGATTGCATCGCGCGGGCACACGCTCTTGATGGTGGCAATCTCGATACAAAGCAGCTCTATGAAATTGCACAGCAAATCAATGCAAAATTGCCTGGCAATATCCAGAAGCAAATGACCGACGGTAAATACAATCCGTTGCAAATTCGCCACTAAGAGCGCGTTTTCCCGAGGATAAAAAAGCCGCTCTCAATTGTGCTGCTTCAATTCTTCAACACGACTTTGATCTGCTTGATGCAGTCATCAAGTTTGGTTTCGGCATCGGGCTGTCTGGAATCCAGATTGGAGAACCAAGTTACCTTGCCATTCTTGACTGGCAGGCAAGAAATATTCCAGGCTTGTCCAACATATAGATCCTGATCTTTTCTAAGGAAAACAAGATTTTCTCCGATTAGAAAGTGACACTGTGCACATTTAAAATTCTCTTTGCCGTGGATTTTGAAATTGGTGGGCAAGCTGCCCTTTATTGCTTTGCTCAACTTTGCGCTAGAAGCCTCTGCGTATGTCCAATTAGCTCCCTTGGTTTCTATCGCTACTGGAGGCTCCAGTTTAACCAGGGCAATGAAGTCGGCCTTTTGAATCATCTCTCTGGCCGTTGGGTAATAGGCTTTGGCCAAAATTGCAGGCGGTGCCAAAAAAAGAAGGCCGCAGACAAAGGCAAGGCCCAGGCGTTTGGAAATTCTCTTTTCGGCAGGCATCTTGATTTGCTCCTGTACGACTCAGCACTTTCACAATTTTAAGGCTCAGAATTGAACTTTTTTGCCAGTTCTGACGTTTTCTAATAGTAGGGGCATTTGGGTCCATTATCTGAAAACTTGGTCACGGGGAGGCGAAATGCTCACACCCCCTGTATTTTTGCTGCTTGCCGGTTTGCAAATTGCCGTCGGTGCGCTCGTTTGTGCTTGCTCACAGAGCTGGACTTTGCTTTTGTGGCCTTCAACAATCGGTTCGGTTTTATGTGCATTTTTTATGAGCAGTCAGAGTGATAGTGATTTGGTTGATGCAAAGAGGGCTGGGGCTGCTATCGCGCTGATTGTGTTTCTCGCTTTGGCTCCACCTCTCGGTTTTGCGTATACCAGTTGGCGATTTCCCAGAGCTTCCAGCAACGATCTGGCGCAATTTGCAGGCAGACATGTTGATCTGGAAGCAACAGTAGAAGCCGTACTTCCACTGAAAAGCGGTGGGCAAGCGCGTTTCATTTGCTCTGCACAGAGCGTACGTTTGACAAAGAGGCAATTTGGTTGGCGCAATACAGACAGAAAGTGTGAAGGACAGACTTTGCTAGTGATCCGGCGCGGATCACCTTTTATCGACAAGCTGAATCGAAAATCCCACTTCAAATGCGCTTGCGCAGTGACGTCGGTCGATGAACTTGCAAAACGCGGAAAAGGCGGATATGCCATTTATCTTAAGAGGATTGGCATCAATAGCATCTCCTATTTCGACTGCAGGCAGAAGGGCCTTGTGCTGGATGAAAGACTTGAGCGTGCAACCACTTTTACTTTGGCAGAAACCATTAGTGAAAGCGTCGAATCTTTGCGCAGTCGGCTGATTAGTGTGCATATTCAAAACCTTGGGCAAAAGGTGGGTTCATTGCTTACAGCAATGGTTTTGGGTGAGAAAGCCGTTGGTCTGGACCCGGAATTGCTTGCTGACTTCAGAAATGTAGGCTTGTCGCATGTGCTGGCGGCCTCCGGTTTCAACCTTACGGTTGTCACTTTCTCGGCGCATTGGGTCTGCCGCGCCCTGTGCGTACCGGCATTAGCCACCAATGGCGTGAGTTTTGCCATGATGATTGTGTTTGTACTTTTTGCTGGAAACAGTTCGTCGGTTGTGCGCGCCAGTTTGATGTGCGCGCTCGCAATTTTCTGCAGCTGTTTGGGCCGGCGCGTCCACATTGCCGGTCTGCTTGGAGCGACGCTTCTGATAAGCGTTGTAGTCGATCCGTTGTCAGTTGCCGA
This sequence comes from Cyanobacteria bacterium DS2.3.42, assembly GCA_013823055.1. GTDB lineage: Bacteria > Cyanobacteriota > Vampirovibrionia > Obscuribacterales > Obscuribacteraceae > QKMZ01. Next base: position 51,325 of record PNLN01000104.1, on the reverse strand, counting down.
TCCGGGTTTTCAACTTTCCTATGTTGCCGTCTCCGGCATAATCTTTGTCGTTGCGCCCGTCGCCACTTATCTTGAAGCAGTGGTCGAGAGGCGATGGCTGCGCTGGTCGCTCGATTGCCTTTTCACTGTGCTGGTCGCACAGGCCTGCGTATTGCCTTTGCAGCTGTTTTATTTTAAACAGATAGGCCTTCTATTTCTGCCCGCCAATCTTCTTGCCTCTCTTGTTGTGACACCGGTGACGGTGGCAGGATTCACATCGTCATTGCTTGTACTTTTGACAGCTCTGTGCCCATTTGGAACTGCTTTGTCTCAGCCTTTTCTATGCTTGGCGGCGCTTCTCGATTGGCTGGCCGCCATAGCGTTGAATCTGCTTGTTTACGTCGTTGTTTCACTTTCTTCTTGCCGGTGGGCGTTAATAACAGTTCCCCCCGTGGCGGTCTGGCAGGTCCTTCTCTACTATTTGGGGCTGGTTTTGTTTTCCGTAGTCCTAATTAAGCAGCTCGAAAAAACAAGCAAGTCTAAGTGAGGCAGCAACCAGAGGAAAGCACGAAGCTTTCCTCTGGTTGCTGCGCGTCTCGCTTAACTAAGGGGCGTGCTGAGATTCCGAGATTGCCGGGGTTACCGAGGTTACCGAGTTTTCGTGCTGGATTCTAACTTGAACTTTTGCGAGAAGACTTGATGGCTTCGCGGACGTCTGAAAAAGGTAGTGCCATCCGCCCAATCGGCCGAGAATCTAATTGTTCCATCCTCGCCGCGCTGGATTGCTACCTGTGGACGGCTTGCTCTTAAACCGCATACCCAGACATCTTCCAGAACGGCTCTGTTATTTTCCATCACGTCTGAAAGCACAATCTTCTGCTGATCACCGGAAAGCTGGCTGTATTCTTTTGCCAATCTGTCCAACTGTGTTTGCGCCAGTGCTTCAATCGAGGGGGACTGCTTTTGGAAAGACTTAAGTTCGTCTCTGAACGCTTCGAGATCGGCAGGGTTGCCTTTTCTTTCTGTAATTTCTTCAGTTGTTTTCTTTTCTTCTGTTCTTTCCTTTTCCTTTGACACTTCATCCTTTGACTTTGGCGTAAACCCTGCGCGATTATACTTGCGCTCCAGCTCTGCAGCGTTTTCTGCAATTACTTCCTCGGATCTAACATAGCCGCCCTGGACCTGGCGCGCTTGGTAAAACTTGCCATCTTGTCCCAATATGACTACGTTTTCGGCTCTTGAGGTATTGTCAGTTCTTCGTCCTATTGCTACGACCAGGTCGTCGTTGCCGGAATTTTTGTCACCATCGGCGGTGAGTCCAACTACTCTGCAATTGCGTAGATTGGTTTTATTGTCTGCGACATCCAGATTTGGCAATACATTGCGAGTGATTAATCCGTCAGTTGCACCGCGCAATTCCGCCCACTTGAGGGAGTTTTTTTGAGCGGCAGGCAAGCTGTTCAAAGAATGCAGTTCTTGTGCGAACGCTTTCATTCCATCTTCTCCAACAGTATGTTTTTCTTTGTCCCACTGCTCGGCAAATTTCATTCCCTGCTGTGTAGCCTCAGCTCTTGTAAGCATTTCAAACATCCTCCTACCGCCAAAACTTGTTCGTTGCGGGCGATATTCATACGGTAAAAGTTGAGGATTACACTTTTGGGTCGCACCCATGACAAATTTGGGTCGCGGCATTAAATTCGCTGATTGCAGACCTCTGCACTCTATTTGTCCATGATTGCATCGATCAAATTCAAGCTCCCGAAGAAAATATCGGATGATTTTTTTGCTTTTGTAAAGCCGGAGAGGGGTGGCGGAAATTTCTCCGGAAGTTGCTCCACATTTATTTTTAAAGTAGTCAAAGTTTTGCGCAGACGACCATGTGCATATGACGCTTCCATGCGCACAGGCACACCATCAGCGTTTGGGACATGCTCCATTTTTCTGAGCAGCTGGCAAAGTGACTTTGTGGCCAGTGGCGATTGCAGTGTCGAAAATTTACAGTAAACCGATGTTTCTCCTCTCTTTCCCGGCAAAAAGGCGTTTCCGTTCTCGTACGCGCTGACTGTGCTGTTGTAGATATAGTCGTCTACGGTGTTTCCGCAAAGAGTGGATTTACCTTTAAATTTCCAGAATTTTGCGGACAATTCCAAATCTGTAATCGTATCGAGCGTATTGGCCAGCCCATATTCGAACTTGTTTAAGGGTGTCTGGAAATAGAGCTTCTTTACGGGTGATACGACCAAAACCGATTGATTTTTCGCATCGAAATAAATGGAGCAATCGAGTTTCTTGAGCACCAAGACCGACGTGCCGGTGGAAGCTAGCAAATCAACGGGTCCAAGGACGTTGTGAGCCTGCTGGACATGCAAATACGTCACTTTCTTTGCGCACCAGCCGGCGCGCGGAAAAAGGGAACAAATAGCCAGCATGACCACGCAGATCGTGGTTTGAATTCGAGTGTAGTATTTCATCTTGATATGTTCGTCGTCATCTGTATCAACTAGCTTTGCAGATAATCCCGATTGTGTCATTATTGAGCCGCAGACCTTATATAGATGGGCGCCGGTAAATTCGCAATGGCCAAGATTCTTTTGATTGAAGATGATCAGCAATTGGCTTCATCTGTAAAAGAACAGTTGGAAAATGCAAAGCACATAGTCGAACATGTTGCCGAAGGCAGTGAGGGCTTCGATAGACTGCGCCTTTATTCATATGATGTGGCGATACTTGATTGGAATCTTCCGGATATTTCCGGTGTAGACGTTCTGAAAAAATATAGAGACATCGGCGGCGCCACGCCTGTTTTGATGCTGACCGGCAAAACCGATATCGACTTTCGTCTGGAAGGATTTTCATCCGGCGCCGATGATTACCTGACCAAGCCGTTTGATTTCAGAGAACTGGCATCGCGCCTAAACGCGCTCATGCGCCGCCCTGCCAGTTATTGTCCCAGCAATTTGACAGTTGGCGAACTGGAGATTGATATTGCCGCCAAGGTTGTGAAACGCCAAGGCGTAAAGCTGAAATTGCTGCCGAAGGAATTTGCCGTGCTTGAATTTCTCGTGCGCCGACCTGATCATTGTTTTGACACTGAAGCTTTGTTGACGCACGTTTGGAGCTCTGAATCCGATGCGTCTGAAGCGGCTGTCTGGCAAACAATCAAGAGACTGCGCAGTAAACTGGATGTCCAAGGAGAAGAGTCGATTATCGTCAACGTCAAAGGCATGGGCTACAAAATCGAGAAAGAGAGACTGCAGTTCCGCGACTGACGCGGATGTCAGTCAAATGTCAGTGTGATGGATTAGTTTGTGAGCGTGAACCCAAGCAGCCTTGACCCCCAAGGTCCGCACTGGAATCACATCCCTGCCAGAAAAACGATTTTTGCGCCTAACAGCAATTGAGACGCTTGTTTGAACGAAAAGGGAGACAGCTGAGGAAGATTCTTCAAGCGTCTCGATTGACTGCGCGTGTTTAGTTAAACCCTTGTATTCCCCCATTACTAAGACCTTGCCGCGATTTCGCGCCTGGTTTGTGTCGATTTAGAGGAGAGAGCATTATGAGCAAAGCGGAAGTTTGCGAAGCGCGTGCTACACGCGAAGACGGCACTGTTTCCAGCCATGCGTATTCAGAGTGCATGGATGAGAAGAATAACTCCAATCAAAAAAATGAAAATGCCTCCAGAACACGTCAGGAAGTAGAGGCGGGGACCATTCCCTGGGTGGAATTGACCGACGAAGAAAACGTGCTTTATGAATTGACGGGTGATAACCAATACGTCGTAGGCCAGATTGCCCAGGCTGTAGGTGGTGATTCGGATGAAAGCAACAACATTACCGAAGAGGATTTAGATGCTGTTCTTGAGAAAGGATGCTTACCTGATGGCACTCCCTTGACTCCGGAACTTAAGCGGGCGCTGGTGTATATGAAGGACCAATTTAACGATATGACCGACGAGTCATTGTGGAATGTTTTCGACACAGGCGATCTTTCTGTCGAGGAAATTACCGAGTGGGCTCAAGATGAGCATGACACCACACTCGATCAAGCAAAACAGAAGAAAGAGCAGCAAAGGCGGCACGACGAGCAGTTAGAAGAGCGAGAGCAGTCGCAGAAAGAGCCAGAGCAAGAGAAAGAAAATGAAAAGGATGCTGCTAAGGACAAAAACGATCCAAGCAATGAAGACAAAGAAAAGCGGTCTGCTTCTGCCATGGATGTTCTTGAAGATCCCAAAGCTAGTTCTGAAGAGAAACTGAAAGCGATTGTGGAACTCAAAGAAGCCGGTCGTAGCGAAATTGAACTTATCGATAATAACGGCAAAAGAATTCGTTGCAGAATTTCCGTAGAACCTGTTGCTCCCGGCAGTGATCGCAACTACGTCCACCTATTTGCAATCGATGAAAACGGCAAAGAGCAAATAGTTTTGCGCGGACTAGAGCAAGACGGAAAGTTCTCCAGGCAAGGCAACGCGGGCTATGTCGGTGACAGATGGTCCGGACGTGACAGTAACATCGCCTGATTTTTCTCCCCAGTTTAGGTTGCATATAACAGCCTGAAGGAGCAGTTATGCCAGATACAGTAAGAGGCTTTTGCGCTCAAGTGTATGAGTACGTGAAAAGCGATATGAATAGCGATGACCTTATGGACTATGAAGAGAGCAGCCAGAGTTTGGAGCGAAACGCAGAAGTATCCGCCGCCCGCCTGGGTTTGAGTGATGACCCGCAGAAGCGCTCTGATGCAATGCGCATGATGGAAAAAACTGCAGTTTTGCCGATACTTTTGTTGAAAAAGAGAGATGCACTCGATCTCAATGATGATGGTGATATCGATAAAAGTGAATTGGAAACTGTTCTTCAAGACCCAAATGCAAGTGCATTGGAGTCAATTGCTGCCGAGTATGCATTGACCAGATTCGACAAAATTCGCGACGGCTCTGACCCTTTTGACTGGTTTGAAAACCTGGAGACCGGGGAGATTTGGTCCAATGCACAGAGAGCAAGGAAAGAACCAGAAATGGATCCTGAAGATGTCTATTACGGTCAAATAACCGCTGCACCAGCCCTTGGCGCAAGCGACGAACAGCCAAGCGGCTCCTGTTGTCCAAATGCACAATCGCAGCAGCTAATTAAAGATTGAGTGAAGCATTCATGGGGAAGCTTGGGCGGTGGCGAGTTATTTTCTCGCTGCCGCTAGCTTCTTTTGAAGATAGCATGCCAACCATCACCGCATCGGGTGATGCCAACTTGCTATAGTGCGAAATAATGAGTATTGTGGGAGCGCGTTGCTTTCACTGTCGTTGCTTGCGCATTGATTCGCTGTGCTATCCCGCTTTGCAGCGCGATTCTGTAGGAATTTTGATGGATGAATTTTTCGCCTGACAAACGGTGTGTCGGAAATTTCGCAAGTGTCAGTTTCATGCTTGCCAGTGTTTCTCTTATTTCCATGTTTACAGCTTTCTGTCCGCTCGTCCTGGCCGAAGAAAGGCCGTCCGATGATTCGCGGGTTCTTGTCGTCTTTGTTTTCGATAAATCATGTCGAATTTCGTGCGATGCAGTCAGACCAATTTTTCGACAATTGAAAAATGAATACGGTGAAAAGGTAAAGTTTGTGGAACTTGATGTTTCCAAAGATGTGATTGTGGAGTCTCAAAAAACGGCAAAAGCACTGAACGTCGGGCGTTTCTTGTCCGATACAGAAGACTGGTATCCGGCCGTTGGAGTTTTTACTGCAGGCCGCAAGAAAGTAAAGGAAATTCTGGGTGCTAAGCCGAGAGATCAGTACGTAAATGCCATTGAAAAGGCGCTGGCTGTACAAGAGAAAGGTGCAGTTGCAGCAAAGAGAAAAGCCGCTGCTGATTGACGTCCTCTCTGCCCTGAAGGGCGAAGCCTTTCGGCGAATTTTGGTAAGTGGCGAGTTGTATATTGTCTGATTCACGCCTTGCACCGAATATGGTGAGGTGTCATCGGTGAATGACAATCTGCCAATGGGAGCTCGACTATTTTTCCGACGGGCCCAATTTCCCCAGGCTGAATGATTGCTTGCTCAATGGAGCGGTTCCGCAGTACTTGCAGCTATTTTCTACTGCATACGAAACTCCTTCAATGGCGCCCGGCAAAAGACACACTGGCAGAAGCACAACGCGGGCTGCAAATTTCAAACCGGAGTGTTTCTTGCCATAAGTAACGGTTTCGGCAGCCTCGGAATCTTCACCTATTGCTCTTCGAAAAGAAGCAACCGGAGCGCCGATCACAATTCCGGCCAGCAATGATGTGACTCTCAAAGGAAGGCTTGCATTGTTTTGGGAGCTCTTTGCGCTTGGACTGTTTTTGTCCGATTGAGGCGCCGCTGTCTGATCGGATGACTGTGAGGATTCGACGCTGGCGCCATTTGAATTTGACGGCGTAACGCCGGCGGGTACTGATGCTTGATCGGCAAGGGCTTTCTCTGCAGTGACAGCGAAAATTGAAAGAAAGAGCAGGATGTGAAAACAGCGTTTCATAAAGAGCATCGTGCCTTAAAAGAAATAGGTATATCTAACAGCCAGAGACGCCGGTGAAAATGCCGTTGTACGTGGAGCAGGACTGCCTGGTCTTTCGCCTCCGCTGTTGAAGGAGGCATAGCGCACGAACGAAATTGGTGTCATGGCCTGCACAAGGTGACGTTTGTTTTGATAGAAAAGACCGAGTTCTACTGCCATGAAGAAGCCTGGTTGCCGAAATCCATTGCTGTTGCCGATCAAGTCACGTTGCGGACTGCCATCCCAGCGATAGGCAATCAAGCCCGAAAATGGCCGCAGATATTTGTTTTCTTTAAATGGTGATGGCACTATCATGCCGGCGCGCAGCGAATAGACGTCGGGAACTGTGTTTACGAGCGAATTTTGAGTTAAAGGGCTGGTGGATATTGGCGGGCCTTCTAGTAAATTTTGCGACGGTATACCGGTCGTACCTCTTGGTGTGAAAAGGTAGCTGCCGACGGCAAAGACGTTTGTCCTGCGCACTGGATATTTTACGATTCTGTAGGCTAGGACCTCAGCAAGAACATCGACGCCGCCGTCCCCGATCATGATGGTTAGTGGCGCCGGCTTGTTATTCCATACTCCGGGGCCGCCGCCAGTCCAGGTGTTTCCCCCTCTGTAATTGCCGGTCGGCAGTTTGAGTCCGACTCCAACCAGAATGTTGCCACGTTTAACGCGTTCGGGGTCGAGTAGCCAGGTGCGCTCTACTAGCAAAATGTCGCCAACGCCGGCTGTGCTCAGTCTCTGTCGAAAGGTTTCTGCCAGAGGGCCTTCAGTAGTTGGAATAAGAAATGACGCCTGGTTCCACTGAAGCGGCAATGTCGCTTGCAGGTTGACCCTTCTGGTTAGCTGATAGGTTCCTGTCAGATCTACTGTATTCCAAAGTCGGGTTGGCTGTTGTAAGCGATTTTCCTGTGTGAAAACATGCTGATTGAGAAAGAACTGATTGGCATAAACATTCCTGTAGCCGATGGAAAGAGTTCCATGGCCCGGTGTGATTTCGCCTGAAGTTCCTGCTGCGCCCGGCACCAGAAGGGTGCGAGATCAGCCTTGTCCAGACGCTGGTCGTGCCATCAAGAGAGTTTGCACGAACAGGAAGAAAAGTATGGACAGTGTCTTGGTGTTGCGCACGACGATCATTTAACTCGCAGTCAACCATGGATTCTGTACGTAACAAGGTAATTCTTCAATGCTTTTCAACTGGGTCGAAAGCCGCCGGGGCGATGCGAGAGCCGGATTGGTGAGTTTTTAGGACGTTTTTGTTGTGTGTGCGTGGCCGCTTAAATCTGTAACCGTTTGAATGGCAAGGACTAAAACACCAGTGTTTGTTGTCGTACATAGTCGGCGTCGGCAAGAACCCAAATTAAAGCCGAGCTTCACTATCGCAATTTTCCGTCAGAAACTTCTGAGAGAGAATCGACTTTGTAGTTGAACGTGTATTTGATGTCCAGGCAATCCGAGGGGAAATCGGCTGGCAGCCCTTTAAAAGGTGCGCAGGCGGAAATCGCGTTCATTGCTGCTTCGTCGCAATCGGAGTGGCCAGAAGAGCGCACCAATCTTATTTGCTTGAGTTTGCCCGACTTATCGATGCGAAACAAAATTTGTGCGACGCGTGGATCTCCATTGGGTGGCGACCATGCTCTTTTGATGCGTTTGTGCAGCAGTTTCAAATAGTCTTGCAAGTTGGATGGAGCACCTTTTCCACCGGTGCTGCGTCCACCTGCTTGAAATATTTCAGTGCCGGCGTCGCCCTCGTTGTCTACAACTTCGAAGAGTTCAACCGGTGACGACTCTTCCATAAACATCGATTGGTTCGCTGCGCGCGATTGCTCCGACTTAACGCCGGGAGTGATGTTGTTTTGTGTCGACATTGTCTGATCCGCTTGTATGCTCTTCCATCCGGAAGGCAATTTCACTTGCGAAACAAGGCGCGCTCTCGTCTGCGCTTTTTGTTGCTGCGCCTGGATTGCAGCCTCCTGTGAATTAACGGCGGATTGTACTTGCACACCCTTAAGAACCATTTCTGTAGGCGCAGCCGTAAGCTTTTGTGGTGCCACTGCCTGTAGTGCGCGCTTGCCTGCTTCCTCTGTCTTTTTACTGGTTCGATCGGTTGCCTTGCTCTGCGTCTGCACTACAGGCGGTGTCATCGACACCTTGTCCGTGCTGCCGCTGCGTTTTCTCTGGCTGTCTTTTTCCTCTGTGCTGGCCACGAATGCCTTGTTGTCTTTGAAGTCCGCAAATGAGGTCAGCTCGATATCTATGAATTGTTTTTGTGTAATCAGTGGCGTAGGAGGTTTGAAGCCGTGCACTGAGAACCAGGCAAATGCCAGCATCGAGACAGTCAAATATGTTGTGGAAATCGCCCGCGTCAGGCGCCCTTCCTCGGACAGACCGATGCGTGAGGCTGCCAGTGCGTGCTTTTGAACTTGTTTGCGGGTGGCAGTAAGCGCCCAAAACGCAACTACAGCAAGTGTGATACACCAGGGCAGTGATTGACCTGCGGCGCCGTGGTAGATCAGAGTTGCTATCCACGTAACTGACGTGGCTGTGGTCAGAAGATTGGCCGGCAGTGTCGACGACGCCTTTAATTCAACAGGCATTGTTTCGACTTTCGTTTTTGCGTCTACGAAAGGAGGCAGAAGCTGGAAACTGGTGTCGGTGGACGTATCAGCAGGCGCCTCAAAACTCACGGCCGGCATTTCCGGCTTAGCGCCGGTGTCGGTAGTGTTAAGGCTTGCGTTGGTAGAATCGGCTTTTTCTGACAAGTTTCTAGACTTTTTTTCTACATATCAAGCGCTCTAAATCGTAGCATGTGGCGGCTGACGGTCTCTTTTTATGAGAAAGAAGAGAGCTTGCTGTCAAGAAGCAAGCTCTCAAATTTCAGTCCTGGGACTTCTTATTGTGGAATTTCAATTGATATCAATTGAAATTTCAATCAAGACAGACATCGTCTCCGCGATCCTCTTGATTACTTGCCCATAGCGGCGAAGTAAACGGCGCAGGCGTGGTCGAGATATTCTCTTGACAGCCGGGGCTCAGTTTGGAGGAAGGCACAGAGGTTGACTACCTGGTCGACGATGTCGCGCGGGTGGCAGCAACGCATATTGCGTTTGCCGCTTCTGTACTGAGACTCGATCAGGTAATTGACCGCTTCTTCGTTGTATGGGACGCCTGTGCGCTGGCAATATTGCAGGAAGATCCACTTGAATTCGTCTTCCGTTGGGTTGGTGATGTTGATCTTGTACGGAATCCGTCTCAAGAACGCTTCGTCAACCAGATCGGCTGGGTTCAAGTTGGTCGAGAATACGATCAATTGCTCGAACGGCACTTCCAGTTTCTTACCGGTGTGTAAGCTCAGATAATCGACCCGTTTTTCCAGGGGGACGATCCAGCGGTTGAGGAGTGACTTGTGGTCGATTCTTTGTCTGCCAAAGTCATCGATGAGCAGCAGTCCGCAATTGGACTTGAGCTGAATCGGCGCTTCGTAGAGTTTTGTACCGTAGTCGAATTGCAGTTCCAGCATGTCAATTGTCAATTCACCGCCGACGACTACGCAAGGACGCTGGATGCGCACCCAGCGGTGGTCGTAATCTCTGGGGTAGTTGGCAGCCGATACTTGCTGGTGGTTGTGCGAGTCATACACGCGGATGATTTGTCCGTCGATTTCAACGGCATAAGGGATGAAGATGTGACCCTTGAAGCTGCGCACGATCCGCTCAGCGATGGATGTTTTGCCATTGCCGGCTTCGCCGAACAAGAACATCCCGCGACCGGAGTTGATGGCTGGACCGACCGAGTTGATGGTGCGGCGGTTGACCATGATGTCGGAGAATGCAACTTCCAAATCGCGCGGTGTGACTGATTCACGGCGGATTGTCTGATACTTGAGCGAGTCGACATAACGTGACCACGGTACAGGGCATGCGCCGTTGTAGGCATTGTGGTCGAAATAGGAGCGGGCTCGATCGCGTCCTTTTTCTGTGGGCGTATATTCATAGTCGGCTAGACCGCCTGCGCTACGAACTTCGACCAGGAGCTGGCGCTTCAGAACTTCGAGAATTTCTTCGATGATCTTGAAGGGGAGCTGTGTTCTGGCGGCAATTTCGCGACCCATTGCGAAGTTGACCAAATAAATGTCTTTGAGGATTAGTTCTTCCAGAAAGCCTTCTTTCAAGCCGGTTTCGGCAATTGAAGATGGATACGGAGGAACGAACTCCTGCTGTTGTTGGGTTCCTGTCTTGACCTGTTGAACCATATTTCCTCTCTTTTTGCCTCTCTTGCCGGCTCTTTATATTCGGACGTTTGTTGGAAACGCGATTTTTCCGCTTGGGCAGCGGGGCCTACATATACACTTTACAGCTATATAGCCATAAACGTAAGCACCTCAACTAATTGCGCTGTGCACTTGTCAGGATGCTTTCGAGCACCAATGCGTGTATTTTATCTCCGATCTCGCCAAGTTTGTTGCCTTCCTCTACTGATTCCTCCATGTTGCTGAACCTTTCCAGGTAGTAAGCCTCGACGAAATTGTCAACTAAATAAGGCAGCTCTGACTTTAATTCCTGGGGAAAAGCTGGGCTCTGACTGGCTTTTGCGCGTACTGCCGTGGCCACGTCTGCCGGCGTATCGCTTGTCGTTTTGCTGACGGCCACTTTTTCCAGATCGCTTAGCAGGCGCAGATAAAGTGCCGTCGATGGCTTCATATTCTTAGTCACTTCGGCTGCGGTTTTCTGAGATTGCCACTGGGCGAAGAATTTTCTGCCAATTTCGTTAAGAAGAAACACGCCCACGGCAATCAAAATTGCAATCACGTAAGGATTCGAACTCAGCTTCTTCGCCCAACCCCAGGCAGAGGGCGGCTCATTCTTGCCTGGTTGAGCCGGCGGAGGTGACGGACTGGCCTGGTGGGTCGATTTTAAGATTACGCGCCCGCCTTGAGCGTCCTGGAATGGTTGGACAGGCAAAGTGCCGTTTGGAGTCGCATCGATAGGAACCCACCCGTGCGTTGGAATGAACACCTCCGCCCAGGCGTGTTCGTGTTTTTTCCTAACTAAAGCAGCATCCGATTTGGGGTCTTTGTCTCCCGGCATATAGCCGAAAACCACTCTGGAAGGAATGCCCTGTGCCCTGAGCAATATTGCTTCTGCTGACGCAAACATAGAGCAGCTACCGCTCTTTGTCGTGAGCAGAAAGTTGGCAACTGAGTCCACATCCGGCTCTAGCTCTGAGTTGTTGTTTAAATAACTGCAATTGGCTTTCAAATAGTTGGCCACTCTTTCGGCGTGGACAAACCAGTTGCCGTCCCTGCCGCCAATTTCTTTGGCAAGCAACTTAATTTGCGGATCGTAGTTCTTCGGCAATTGAAGAAAACGCGCCGAAGACGCACGAATAGAGTCAAGCTGTTGATTGTTCGGCATTCGAGCCGAGCGTAATTCGTCTAAATCGGCAGACGGAACCATTGAAACTGCGGTGTAAAAAAGCCCGGGTTTTAGATTTTCTCTGGACTCCAGAGACCCATCAGTGGCCACGCGTAAGTCGCCTGGGAAGTGGATAACTTGCGGAATCCACCCGCATGGAATCGTCAAATCCAGCGGTTCTTTGACTTCAATTCGTTGCTCGACTTCCGAGCCTCTGAAATTTGCAGGCAAGCTCAGCGAGCGCACCCCTGTGATCTCAAAGGTGTCTTCGTCCATCCTGGGTAATTCTGCCCACTGTTGATTTTTGCTGTTTACCCAGCGCTGCCCTTCATATGTGTCGAAAGCCATACCACGCAGGTAAACCGGTCGATTGCTCGACACTGTCATGACAATAACGTCTTGCACAGCGGCGTCGCGCTTTTGAGCCAGGCCCATTTGTGGTCTGGGTCTCTCGGGCGGTCCGTCGACACCTGGTTGAGGACTACCTGTTCCGTTTGCTCCGGGTTGACCGTTTGTACCGGGTTTTCCGTTTTTGCCGTCCGGCTTCGTGCCGGGTTTGTAGCCGGACATTTTTTCTTTTGGACCGTCTCTATGTCCCTCTTTCTCTTCTTGCTCGCCCTGTCCTTTGCCACCCTGCCATTTGCCACCCTGCCCCTTTCCGCCTTCGCCTTTTTTACCTTTGCCCCCATTGCCGCCATCTCCTTTTTGCCCTTTGCCCTTTTCTCCGGTCGGCGGCGGACCGGCACCGTTGGCTTGCGTACGAGGTGGAATCGGCACCATCTGTGATGGTTGCGAGGACTGCGGCGGATGCATTTTTTCGTAAGCACGTGCCATTAAAATACGGGCCTGATCAGCTATCAAATCAACAATTGAGGTTCCGGCTCGAGGCATCAAGCAAAAAATCAACATGGATGCCACCGGCAAACTAACCACTGCAACAAGCGCGCCTCCAGTGGCGGGGCGCTTCCATAAAGGCTGCGGAATATTCAAGGCTTGTGGCTGGGTCGGTCTGGTTGAGGCAGAAACTTGAGCAGGATTGCCTTCGCGGCTATGAGAGATGGCCACAAGGTAGAGGAAAATCGCGCCTCCGATTATGAATCCCATGGGAAAGATTCCGAAGAGATTGCTTTTACCTGTCTGCGAAGCGACGCAGCCCATCAGACCCAGCGACACTGTTGCAGCTACATAAATATCGGTTCGCTGGCGAAGATCAAACGTGAGAACGATGAGAAGACCGCACAGCACCTGCATAAAGGCGGGAAGAAATTGCCCGCCGCCAAAAAATTGCTTGATTGCCTCAAAGACGAAATGGCCAAGAACTCCAAAGGTGCCTGCCAAAATAAAGACATTTACGAGATACGATTTACGGGAGCGAAACACATAACTCAGATAACTGCCCAGTGCCGACACTGTAATACAGCCCACAGTGACGACAAACGGTGCCTCCGAGTAAATGCAGTAGGCGACTATCGTCAGTGCCACCATGATGTAATTCATGATACGCAACTCAACTGAGTTTTCCACTTCTATGACTTTCGCCTTAGGTGCATCTTTGCTCATAGCCTGATGATGTCCTCGGCGCCGGTGATTATCGACACTTGTTTGCCGACTCTGGAGATATCGTCAGGTTCGTTGCGGGAGTCGAAAGTATTGGCCAGCTTGGCTTTCTCTTCCACATGCCTTTGCGCTTCCGGCTCGTTTGATTGATTGACTGATTGCCACCTGTCCGCGTCGGTTTTTCCAACCGGCTGGACCAAAACCAGCTCAATCTGTGCTTTTTCTGTCCTCGGAGCGAGGAATATCAAGGCGCCTTCTTTGGCTTTGCGGATCAAGTCTTCCAGTTTGTCGACTCTGCGTCCACGACGGGCAGCCACTTTGGCAATCTCTTCGGTGCGCTTGAAGGGCTCCAGGCGGGCCAGCATTTCGATGGAGGCGGTCAACCCTGGTGCCATGGGTGGCGGCTCGATGACCAGAACCTGGTTTCTTACGATCAGCTTCGGTGCCAGTCCCCATCTGTGTCCGAGCGTAATCAAAGAGGCCGCGGTGATGAGCGCCAGCTCGTACATCTCCTCTGTTCCCCAATCCCATTTCGAGTCGATAAGAAGATCAAATGCCGGCAGTCCTTCTGCTTCGAATTCTCTAGAGAGCAACTTTCCGGTGCGCGCACTTGATGCCCAGTGGATAATGCGGGGACTGTCGCCGCGGATATATTCTCTTACTCCTCTGACAATTGCAGTTTGCTGATTGAAGCTTGACTTGCGCGACAGCAATCCGACACTCGGTGTCACCACATTCAGTTGCTGGAGGAAATTGCCGTTGACTGGATAAACCTTTGGATAAACAACTGTTTCCGGCGCCACTTCTTTGCTTTCAGGATCATCAAATTTGAAGCGAATTTCTTTCTGGCAGAAAACTAGTCCAAAGGGGAAGCAAGATGAAAAGGTAATGCTCTGGACGCGATAGATGCCGCGTCTCAAGGGACCGGCCAGAAGCTGCAAAGTTTCTTTTTCGCCCATGCTCGGAATTAGAAGCGGCTTGGAAAGCGGCGATAAAGACAGCGAGCCCAGGCGCATTACATTGACGGTCATGCGAAGCCAGCGCAAAGGAAAAAGAATTTGGAAATTGCCGACGCCGAATATTCGCTCCAGTGAAATCTTGATGGCAATCTTTTCGCCGGCACGCGCATTGGGCGGCAGCGAGGCTTTTACCATTACGTCTGAAACTTGTAAAACGGGCAAAAGTAAACTAAGAACAAGTGTGGCGATCATGCCCGAGGACATCAAATACATCCACTGGCTGTTGCTTTCAGTGGCGAAGATGTAGAGCAATACAGTCACTATCAGAGAGCCGAAAAATCTGGCATTGAGTATTAGCACCAGATCCGGTGTCACTCGCACGCGCCAGCCCTTGAGATTGTCGAGGGGCGGCAGCGCCTTGGCGGCGTTGCTTATCAGGTACGGCTCAGGCGGAGCGGCATTCTTAAATGACGGCGGCTCCGGCGGAGCGCTAGACGGGGACTGAGACATCCTCTAGAACTCTCAATATGAGGTCGGCGTGACTGACTTTGTTGTCCTGCATCTTGGGAATGATGCGATGTCCGAGAATGAAGGGCGCCAGCATTTTTACATCGTCAGGTTTGACAAAGTCACGTCCTTCGAGAAAGGCCGCTGCTTGAGCTGCTCTCATCAGGAGTTGAGTGCCACGAGGGCTGACGCCCAGAACTATAGACGGATGTCTGCGTGTGGCATGTACGATGTCGACGATGTAGTTTTTCACTGATTGCTCTACATAAATATGTCTAACAGCTTGTCTTGCCAGCATGACTTCGTCCACTGTTAACACAGGTTCTACTATGAAACCGTCCTGAGCCAGCGTCTTATCGAGAATCTCCAGCTCTTGCTGCATATCTGGATAACCAAGCGAAATGCAGATCATGAAACGGTCAAGTTGGGCTTCCGGCAATGGGAAGGTGCCGTGATACTCAATCGGGTTTTCCGTGGCGATTACAAAAAACAGGTCCGGCAGCTTGCGCGTCGAACCGTCGATTGTGACTTGATTTTCTTCCATCGCTTCAAGAAGGCTGGATTGCGTTCTTGGAGTGGCGCGGTTGATTTCGTCAGTGAGAAGAATATTGGTAAAAATCGGACCGGGCATGAATGTGAAAGTGCCTTCGTTCTGACTGTAAATGCTCACGCCTGTGATGTCTGAGGGCAAAAGGTCAGGTGTGCACTGGATGCGCTTGAATTGCGACTGCACCGACATGGAGAGCGACTTGGCCAGAAGTGTTTTGCCGACTCCGGGCACGTCCTCGATTAATAGGTGTCCACCGGCCAGGAAGGCGGTAACTGCAAACTTGACGGCTTTTTGCTGGCCGACGAGCACGCTGTTCATGTTGTCGACCAGAGTTTTCGCTTTCAGAGACAACTCTTTCGTTTGGGAACTGGATGCAGCCCCCTTCTTTCCGTCTGTTCTCGCTTCTGCTTGAGTCATGGATAGCCCGAAATGCTCCCTGTACTGGGTCGGTCACGAGGGTTATGCCCTGTAACCTAGATTCTTATTCCCACTTATCAACCCTATTCAAGCCTAAAGGCGATTTCTTGTTCCTTAGTGTCCGATAAGCGGCGCCGTTTTTTGGCGATGGTTGTGCCGATTTTTGATGTTTGCGAGTTTAAAACGTTTCTCGGCTGCCGGGGTACGAAGCTGCCAAGGCTCTGCTAAACTGGCGTTTGCCAATAGAGTGTGGAGTTTATCCGATGGCCAAGACGTTTCAAGAGGTTGTCCAGACCCTTAATGACTTCTGGGGCAAGAAGGGTTGCGTAGTGATGCAATGCTTCGACCTGGAAAAGGGGGCCTCTACGATGAGCCCGGGGACCTTTTTGCGGGTGCTCGGACCGGAACCCTGGAAAATGGCCACGATTGACGGCTGCAGACGTCCGACTGACGGACGCTACGGCGAAAACCCCAACCGTCTGCAGCATTACTTTCAGTACCAGGTAATTTTGAAACCATCTCCGGACGACGTCCAGGACGTCTATCTGGAGAGTCTCGCTGCCCTTGGCGTCGATCCGCTTCAGCATGACATTCGCTTTGTCGAAGACAATTGGGAATCGCCCACCTTGGGAGCCTGGGGCGTTGGTTGGGAAGTCTGGATGGATGGGCTGGAAATAACTCAGTTCACTTATTTCCAGCAAGCCGGTGGACTGGAAGTGCGTCCTGTGGCTGCTGAAATTACTTATGGTCTGGAGCGTTTGGCCATGTATTTGCAGAATGTGGACAATGTCTATCAACTGCAATGGAATGATCAAGTCAAATACGGCGAACTCTATCATCGCAACGAAGTAGAACAGTCGACATACAATTTCACAGAGAGCAATCCGCAATTGCTGAGCCAGCTTTTCTCCCTGCACCGTGAGGAAGCCGAGCGTTTGATTGGAAAACGGCTGGTCATGCCGGCTTATGAACAAATATTGCGCTGTTCGCATACTTTCAATTTGCTTGATGCACGGGGAGTTTTGGGGCGCGACGAAAGGATGAAAACTATCCTGGAAATCCGCAAATTATCCGGAGCAGTGGCACAGGCCTTCCTCGATCAACGAATCGAGATGGGTTTCCCGCTTTGTCCGGAAAACGAGCGAGAAGAGTTGGTCAAGTCATATACTGAAAAACAGCAACTCACTTCCAAGAAAAAGGCATAACCAGCCGGGACATTTTGTAGTTACTCAGGTCCCGACTCACGGGTGGTGGGGATATTTGCTGAATATTCGCTGGGCGCTTTTCGTGCGCCTTTTGTGGGTTTTTTGTATGTTTTCAAGGCATCGGTGCCTCCGGCTGGTCCGGATTAGAACCTGATGCCAAGCTGCTCTCGGTCAAAAATAATTTGCTCAAAATGATGTGTTTATCTACATAATGGGTATAAGTAGGAGTTGAGGGCCTTTTCGGTCCGATTGAGGGGGGGAACCGGATCCAAGCGATCAGACCTGAGGTTCGGAAATTCCGAAACCGCAAGCGAAATTTACTCAGGCGAGTGACTCTGATCCAGACCATACAAAATGACATTTCGAGCCAGTTTGGTTTGACAGCGACGATTTACAAGCTTTGTCCATCTCACGTCCGCATTAGTAGGAAACTCATTTGAAACTGAAAAACGAAACCTCGAAAACGACGGCGGGTAGTCCGGCAGTGGCGCTCAACTTGATGGAGCGCAGTGCACAAGTCTCTTTGTCCGCTGTTTTGGCGCTCCAGACGCTGGCTTTCGTTGGATTGCCGGCGCAATCGATTGGTTTGGTTTCGCCGCATGCGGTGCGCCCTGTTATGGTCCCTCATGTAAGAAGGGTGCCGAGAGCAGCTACAGTACGAAGAAATTTCGCAGGCCGCGGTGCATCTACCCGCTCCATTACCTATAAGGTTCGCGGTGGCAAAGCGGCGTTGCGCTCCGCCGGTCGAGCCGGAGTTCGTAATTCGCGAGTCCGGGGGCGTAAGAATACCCCGGTCCGGCGCCTGGTTTCTGCACCACGTGCGATACCACCGCAAACTCTGGCCGCCAAAATGGCAGCACGAACGATTGCACCTGGCGTCACTCACAAGTATTATCGAGGCGCGCTGACAATCAATCTTCTTGATGTCGACATGGTCAATTCCGACGTCAAAGTGCGGCCGATGCTGGCAGGAAATGATTTCCACCAGCTCAAAGACGTTACCGATCATGCTCGCGAGAGTCGTGCCATTGCCGCCGTCAACGCGAATTATTTCAAATCGAACGGCACACCCTTAGGCACTTTGATCATCGACGGAGAATGGGTGGCCGGACCGCTTTTCGATCGAGTTTCGATGGGTTTTACGCGTGATGGCTATGTGCGCATAGACCGCGTTAACCTTTTCGGTATCATGCGTTCGTCCAATCCGGAAGTGCCTACAGCCTGGATCAACAATATCAATCAGCCCAGGCGCACTGGCAGCCGATTCGTTGCCTACACCAGACGCTGGGGCAGTTACGTTCAATTGCCATATGATGGTGTTCTGGTTGCTCTCGATGCTCAAGGCAATGTCATTGATACGAACTCGCGCAGCATGGGAATTCCCTACGGCGGCTATGTTCTATCAGACTCGAAAAATGGCGCTATCTCCAAACTGAAACGTGGCGACAATGTCAGTATCGCCTGGCAAACACGCCCTTCTGCCTGGTCTGATGTGGTCAATGCTGTAAGCGGCGGACCGACTCTTGTTAAAAACGGCAAAGTGCAATTGGACCTGCAGCAGCAGCATTTCACCAAGCGTTGGACGGGCTCTCAGATTCATGCTCGCACTGCAGCCGGTGTCACTGCCGACAATCATCTTTTGCTCGTCACTATAGAAGGCCCGCATACAATGTGGGATCTCGCCAAATTCCTACGTGATATGGGTGCTGTTGAAGCTCTCAATCTGGACGGCGGCGGATCGACGACAATGGTCGTGGATGGTAAAGCGGTAACGCGCGGCGCCAAGAATTCCCAAAGGCGTGTGGCCAGCTCGATCGTATTGGTCGACGAGCGCATAGCTTCGCAAAACTATCACCCATATAACGGCTGGTACAAGCCGCAAAGCGACATTTCTGATTTCCTGGTCCCGTCCAAAGATGTGATGTCCAGCCTCTCAGTCAATTCCGAGACGCTGAGCACTGTGGGACGAGACTATGCTGATTTCGGCTTCCAGGAGGATTTCTCCGAGTCGTTGCTGGAATCATCGATCAAAAATTCGGCATTACAGCCAGAACTAGAGCACGACAGCACTGCCGACCTCAAATCTCTCGATACGCAACTGGAAAATGGAGTCTTGAAGGCTAGCCATGGCGTTACTGTCAGATCGAGTGCAGCCCCGCATGCAGAACCTACCTCAAAGCGCGAAATCCGCAACATGTTCAGAATGCCATTCAAGAATCCGTTTAACTTGAATTTTTTAGGTAAGAAGCGCGGCTAAATATCGCCAAGTATCAACAGAATTTCTTTTGCGATCTCCGCGCGGTGTTCATCGGCATTCTGACGGCGTATCGCTGGCAATCTGTTGCCTGTCTGTATCCGTAATTGCGCCCTTGGTCATCGAATGGGTTACTTAAAGATCACTCTTTTGCTGGTTGTCGGGTCTAGTGCTTCAGAGCTACTCTAAGTTTAGGTACTCAGAGTCATTGTCAGCAACTAGTGTACCGCCCTGCGTCGAAGCGGACGCTGCAGTCTTATTATGTTGGCTCAGGAAGGTTTTGTGTTCATTGTTGATTCAAGGACGGGCGAGCAAGTGCGCCGTCCTTCTGTTATTGCTGAAGCGCTTGTACCGATGCAGGCTCTTCTCGCTTCTATTGTGGCATCTTCCTACGATGCAATTATCACGTGCGACCTGGCTGGAAACATTACTTCCTGGAATGAAACTGCCGAAACCATGTTTCTCTACAGTCCGGAGGAGGTTCTAGGGCGCAGTTTTGGCATGCTCCTTGTAGAAGCAGAGCATTTGAAAAGGTTTCTCGGCTTTGCTCGAGGAAGGGAGAGAGTCAAAGATCAGCAGCTGGAATTGGTAAGGAAGGACGGCTCTACAGCGGAATTTTCACTGTATCTTTCACCAATTCTTGGCAGCGACACGAACGTATCTGGTGTTTCAATTTTCGCCAAAAATGTCAGTCGGCGCAAAGAAATCGAAGCCAAATTGCTCTTGCAGCATAATCTGCAAGATCTGGTTTTAAACTCAATTTCAGAGGGTCTTATCGTCGCTGATTCAAGTGGATCATTCACTCTCTTCAACGATGCCGCTGAGCGCATTCTTGGCTTGGGCCCAATTGATATTGATTCCAGTCAGTGGTGCCAAGCATACAACTTATATTTGCCTGGGGAAACTCATCTGTGCCCTCAAGACCAAATGCCGCTCGCGCAAGCACTTGCCGGACATAGCGTGAAAGAGTTTCAGCTGCGAGTTCAAACTCCCGGCTCCGGTGTCAAATTCATTTCTTGCAACGCCGAACCTCTTAGAGATGCCTCTGGAATCTTAAGTGGAGCAGTAATTGTATTTCACGATATTACTGAGAAGAAGCGTATTGAAGCAACTCTGCAAGACAGTCTTGTCGCGCTTCAACGCTCAAACAAAGACCTGGAGCAATTCGCCTCAGTGGCCGCTCATGATTTGCAAGAGCCGCTGCGCTCGGTGACTAATTACTTGGAGCTATTCTTGGCTATTGTTCCTGTCACCGATGAAACTGCAGTTCGATATGTAGGAAAGATCCGGGGCGCCGTCACAAGAATGCAGGCCCTCGTAAATGCTTTGCTCAGCTACGCCCGCATTGAATCGAGAGGGCAGCCGTTTTGTGAAATAGACTGCAATTCCGTTTTGAACAATTGTATTGAAAACCTTCGCTCAAAGATAGATCAAACCAATGCTCAGATTACGTACTCAAACTTACCTACTGTGTGGGGCGATGCCTCTCAAATTGGGCAAGTGTTTGAAAATTTGCTAAGTAATGCAATCAAGTTCAGTAAGGGTGAACCCAAGATAGAGGTGTCGGCAGAAAGAAACGGTAGATTCTGGGACGTCAAGTTTCAAGACAATGGAATCGGCATCCAGCCTGAGTTTTTCGATCGCATCTTTTTGATCTTTCAGCGCTTGCATTCGGCAAGCACGTATCAAGGAACTGGAATTGGCTTATCGATATGCAAACGGATTGTCGAACGTCACGGTGGAAAAATGACGGTGAAATCGGCACTGAATGAAGGGACTACTTTCATCGCTACATTACCGGCGGGATTAAATGACTGATGAATACTAAAACTTGCTCGATGATACATATTCTTCTGGTAGATGATAGTGAAGACGATATCGAATTCACTCGAAAGGCCCTTGATGAGACGAAATTGGCTAACAGTGTCTCGGTAGTTAACGATGGGATCGAAGCAATGACTTATCTGCGCAAAGAGGGACAGTATGCCAATGCGGTTACGCCCTCACTGATTTTGCTCGATCTGAATATGCCTCGCAAAGATGGCCGAGAAGTGCTTGCCGACATCAAAGCGGATCCTGTATTGCGAAAGATACCGGTTGTAGTTTTGACCACATCCCAAGCGGAAGAAGACATCATGAAATCGTATGACTTGCACGCCAATTGCTATGTCAGTAAGCCCGTTGATTTCGTAGGTTTGACCACTGTTGTGCGCGCAATTGATAGCTTCTGGTTCGGAGTTGTGGAACTTCCTAAGAAATAACAAAAATTCGGAGTTTGGAGAACGAAAGTGGAAATATTATTGATTGAAGATTCCGAGGACGACTCAGACTTCATTAACGAACTTCTGAATCGAATGCCTGGGTTTCAGAGAAAAGCGTCAGTCTGCGCTACCCTTTCCGAAGCGGTAAAGACTCTGGGAAGCACGCATTTTGATGCAATCGTATTAGACATTAACTTGCCTGATAGTTCTGGTTTGGAGACCTTTGAAAGTATCAAGCGTGCTGCTGATCGAACCCCGATTGTAATTCTAACCGGTCAGGAAGACGAGCGTCTTGCTTTTGAAGCAGTGCGTTTGGGAGCTCAAGACTATTTATTCAAAAACACGCTCACCCTTGAGGGGATGCGCCGGTCTATTATGTACGCCATCGAGCGACAGCGTGCTTTAGAAGCCATCTCGCTACTTGCCACCATTGTCGATTCATGCACCGATGCTGTCGCTTCCGAAAGTCTCGATGGAACCATTTTGACCTGGAATCGCGGGGCTACGGAACTCTATGGATACAGGCAGGAAGAAGCAGTTGGAAAGAAAACACAGGATCTGCTCAAGTCGAAGCAGACTACTCCACTTGCCGAAATTGTCGCCGAATTAATAAAAAATGGACGCTGGCAGGATCAATTTGCTCGTGAAACAAAGGATGGCAGAGAAATTATCGTCTCAAGCAGATGGGCGTTAAGACGAGACTCCGCGGGCCAGCCACTGATGATATTGGAGTTGAGCAACGATATTACTGAGCGACATTTGGCAGAGGTGACTGTCAGACATCTTGGTGCCATTGTTGAATCTTCCGATGACGCTATTATCGGCAAAAATCTCGAAGGCATAATTACCAGCTGGAATAAAGGTGCGGTACGTCTTTATGGTTATACGCAAGAAGAAACAATTGGCAGATCGATTTCGATTATTTCTCCTTTTGAATTAGAAGGTGAAGTGCAAACGATGCTTGATACCATCAGGCGCGGACAGCCCGTTGAGACTTACGATACGCTCCGTCGAAAAAAGAACGGCGATCTAGTAGATGTGTCGTTAAGTATCTCACCTCTGAAAGATCATACTGGTAAGGTGATTGGCGCTTCGGCAATCGCACGCGATATATCACTTCGAAAGCAAAATGAGGCGTTACTTCTCAAGGCTAACGAGGATTTGGAAAAGAAGGTTGAAGAGCGGACCAGCGAACTGGTGTTGCTAAACAGTCAGCTAACAGATGCAAGAGATCAGGCTCAAAATGGTTCCCGTTTGAAGTCTGAATTTGTGGCCAATATGAGCCATGAAATTCGGACTCCACTCAATGCAATAATCGGTATGGCCAATATTCTGCAAAAGACCACTCTGGAGGAAAACCAGAGCCATTTTGCAGCTGCCATTCAAGAGTCTGGGCAGTCTCTACTTCGAGTTATAAACGACATTTTGGACTTCAGTAAAATCGAAGCTGGCAAAATCGAACTAGAGTTTGCAGACTTTGATCTTTTAGGCGTGGTTGAAAGCACTTGCACAATGTTTGGCACGCAGGCGCGATCTAAGAGATTATCGTTTTTGAGTTTTGTTGATCCCTCATTGCCCAACAGATTGAGAGGCGACTCAGAGCGGTTGAGGCAGATTCTTACGAATCTCATTGGCAATGCAATTAAGTTTTCAGAAGATGGCGAAGTTGCGCTGAAAGTTACAGCCGATAGGGAAACCACAAACAGTGTTTATGTGCGTTTCACCGTAACCGATGGTGGTATTGGATTGAGCGAAGAAATCCAGGCTCGACTATTTCAACCTTTTATGCAAGCAGATGGCTCTACCAGCCGCAGGTACGGCGGCTCCGGCCTCGGTCTGAGTATTTCCCGTAAGCTTGTAGAACTTATGCAAGGTGAGATTGGCGTGACCAGTGTGGCGGGAGAGGGTTCTGTTTTTTGGTTCTGCATACCTTTTGAAAAACGCCCTGATGTAACAAAGGGTCGCATGAAAGACGATCTAGAGGACGTCCGCATCCTATTGGTCGACGATGATCCTTTTGCTCTCGAGCTCTTACAGGCATATACAGGTTCCTGGGGAATGCGCAGCGTCAAGGCTGAAAGCGGCAACGTGGCCCTTGCAGAACTTCGAAAAGCACATCATTTAGGCGATCCATTCAAAGTAGCAATGATCGATCTAGTGATGCCCGATATGAGTGGGTATGATTTAGGCGCAGAAATAATGCGTGATACCAATCTGAATGCTACACGCATGATTTTGCTCACAGCTCTCGATAATCCGTCAACCGGCACAAAAGCTCTCGAAATCGGATTTGGAGCGTTTCTCACTAAGCCGATGAGGCAGTCAGAGATTTTTGACTGTATTTCAGATGCTGTCTGCAATAATGCTGACAAGCGGGCTACGGGCGCACTTTTAGCTCACAGCAAAGTAATTACTTCCGGCCCCGCATTCCGGAACTGTGAGCTAATTTTGCTTGCTGAAGATCATCGGCTCAATCAGGAAGTAGCTCGTTTGTATTTAGAGGAGCTCGGACTCCAATGCCACACAGTGAAAACAGGCAAAGAAGCGGTCGATGCAATGGAAAGAAACAAATTCGCTCTAGTCCTTATGGATTGTCAGATGCCCGAAATGGACGGTTTTGCCGCAACAGCCGCAATTCGCAAGCGTGAGGTGTTTAGTGGCCAGCACATTCCGATCATCGCTCTGACAGCCAATGCAATGAAAGAAGATCGCGAGAACTGTTTATCTGCTGGAATGGATGATTACGTAAGTAAACCGATTGATCCAGAAGAGCTGCGAGACGTTTTGCAAAAATGGCTGCCGCAGTCTTTTCGCCAAGCGTCATTTTCGTCTTCCAATCCTTCAACTAGGCGAGAGTCCGACAATGAAGCGATTGACTTCCAAAAGTTGCGAGATCGTTATTCTGTCGAGGATTATGAGCGGTTGCTTGCAATCTTCATAGAGTGTGTTCCAGTTGAAATCGGCAAATTCAAAACTGCGGTGCAAGAGTCCGACATGGCAGCGATTTCTGCATCTATTCACGGGTTAAAGGGGATTTGTTCCGGAATGGCGGCAAGACGGATGAGAGAAGTTTGTGTTTCGATTGAAACCTCTTTAAGCGCTGAAGACCTGGATAGTCTAGCTAGCTTGACTGTTGAGCTGGAGAGAGCTTTCCAGCAGGTTCAGGCACAAGTTGAGTGTAGAATTTAGCCAGATGTAGGGAATTTTTGCCCCTTTTGCGAAAAATCTCGCCAGCCCGGGTTCTCAAATGTATGTCTTTTAGGCGTACTGGAAATAAAACTGCAAACAATTCAAAATATAGAGCTCGCGGGGGAACTCGATGCCATGGAAAAATTTGCAGTAGGTGTTGACTTCGGCGGCACCAAAATCTCGGCAGGCGTAGTCAATCTAGAATCCGGTCGCCTGGTCGGCACCGCAAAAAAGAAGACGCGCCAGGTGCAAGAGCAGGACGATGTGATTAAGCGCATCATCACGGTCGTGGACGAAGCGATAAGCGAGTCCGGCGTGGAGATGAAAAAGATTGGCGGAATTGGTATCGGGGCAGCCGGCATGGTCAACCGAGAGAAAGGCATATTACTTGCTGCCGTGAACATCGGAGCCAACGATGTGCCTCTTACAGAACCACTTTCCAGACATTACGGTCTGCCCTGCAAATTGGGAAATGATGTTGAAGTGGCAACAATTGGTGAGCTCGCGTTTGGTGCCGGGCGCGAGTGCAAGAATTTTGTCTGCATTTTCGTCGGGACTGGCATTGGCAGTGGCATTGTGCAAAATGGCAGCCTGATTCGCGGCGCTACCGGCACCGCCGGTGAGGTCGGGCATATTACGCTCTATCCGGATGGAAAGCTTTGTGGTTGCGGCGCCTATGGTTGTCTGGAAGCGTACGCATCCCGTACAGCAGTCGCAAAAGATATCCTGGCCGATTTGCAGCGCGGGCACGATTCGGTGATTCGCGAGAAAGTTGACATGACCAAGGGAATCTTACGATCCAAGGCTATTGCGCAGGCGGTCTTGGCGGGAGATGAAATGGTAGTCAGTGCCGTCGAGCACGCTGCCCGGTGCATGGCGACAGGCCTTGTCACTGTAATCAATTTCCTCAACCCGCAGAGGATAATTTTAGGCGGCGGGCTGGTTGAAGCGGTGAATCTTTATTTCGACACGGCTGAGCTGTATGCCCGTCGTCGCTGTCTGAAAATTCCAGGGCGCAAAATCGAAATCGTACGGGCCGAACTGGGCGATTATGCGGGAATCGTCGGAGCTGCCATGCTGGCCAAAAACGGCTCCAGCAAGTAGAAGAGTTTTCCTGGATCCTCGATTGATGTTCTCTTTGGCTAGAGCCGGGACGCGGCCTTTAAGAGCGCCTGCCGCGCGATAAAAGGCTGCCAATTACAAACAAGCAGGCGATTATGCCTGCACCGCTGCCAGCTTTTTGTGCCTGCCAGCGGTTTGTTCCGATTTCAGCTCTCTCCGGAGTCTTGACCACTTCGACTTTAGGAATCACACGCTTGCCGGCAATCGTATTAACGACCTCAGCTACTCCGTCGATCGGACCCTGAACAAGCGAATGGCTGAAAGAGTGAACAAAGGCACCTGCGCAATCGGTCGGTGAGCAAACTTCCTCTTCTTGTTCAATATCGATGGTTGTCTCGTCCATTGGAATAATCCTCATCTCGTCGCTCATGACCACAACCTCCAGGCTAACTACTTCTTGCCACAAAAGGTAGGCTCGTTATCTAGGGGTTTCCCTGAATTGCAGATAAAAACTTGCAAGATGGCCCGATTTGCCAAGATTGTTACATCAATTCTTTGGTGAAAACCTGGAACCCTGGCGAGTGCCTCGTCTTATCAATTCTTGGTCGATCTTATCCATAATGCGGTTTTTTTCGAAGCACCAATCCGGCGCAATTATTTCTTCTCTAGTTCCTTCAGCGACAAGGCGCATTACCACCATATCTGGTGGCAACATTTCCAGCGCATCGCAGACTAGCTGCACATACTCATCTTCTTCTAAAAGCGGCAGCCTGCCTTGCTCGTAATCCACTGCCATGGGTGTGTGTTTGTAGACGCAGAGTTGATGGATCTTGATAGCTGTTAATCCGATGTCTGCGACTTGACGCACGGTTTCCATCATGTCTTCTCTGCTTTCGCCGGGAAGTCCGAAAATCAAGTGGGTGGCAACCTCGATATTTTTCTTTTTGGCACGCTCTACTGCATCGAAAAACTCTTCGGCAGAGTGGGCTCGGTTAATTAGATCAAGGGTTTTGTTGTGGGCTGACTGGAGCCCAACTTCCAAAAATACAAAAGTCTTTTCTTGATACTCTGCAAGCAGATTCAGCACATTGTCGTCCAAACAGTCAGGGCGCGTGCCTATACAAATGCCGACTACGTCTTCATGGTCGAGTGAGACGTCGTAAAGCGAGCGCAAAACTGCTTCCGGCGCGTAGGTATTAGTAAAGGCTTGAAAGTAAGCAAGAAACTTCTCTGCCTTGAACCGGCGCCGGATCCTTTCTATGCCAGTAAATAGCTGCTCTTTGACACTGAGAACTTGATTGATTGTCGGTGCGCCTGAGCCGCGATCGTCGCAAAACGTACATCCGCCCATTGCTCTTGTACCGTCACGATTCGGGCAGGTGAAGCCGGCATCGATAGGCACACGATAAACCCTAGCCGAAAATTTCTCTTTGAGATAACCGTTAAAACTCGTATATCTGGGCTGCGTTTGCCCTGTCGATGTACCTTTGTCAGTAACCGCAGAGGCATTTTTGCCTGTATTTTTGCTTATGTTTTGTCTTTCGGCCTTGTTTTTCTGTTGGCCGTCAATTGTGTGCATCAGTAAAAGAACCGCCGCCAAACGGGAAACTCGAGCTTCATATCCCAGCGCTCGATGCAATGACTCTACTACATTTGGCCAGTTTACAACAGGAGTCCGGTGGCGATGTAAACGGGCGCCCTTTTGCATCACAGCCTCCAAGACCGTTCCCAAGTACCGACAATCGGGCTCCCACCTGTTGAAGCGCGTTAATACTAGAATGGCGCGAAGTTGACACTCCTTAACCGGGTTTGTTATTCTGTATTTTCACTGGAACTCTGGCTTTGCAGTCCGGGCAGTTCACGCTGTTCAGATATTTATCATGCCCCCATCGTCTAGAGGCCTAGGACACCTCCCTTTCACGGAGGCGACGGGGATTCGAATTCCCCTGGGGGTAATTTCTAAAGCCAGTATGCCACGGAGAGGGATATGAAAGGGATATCCCTCTCGTTAAAGGAATTTAAACCGCAACTCCGGCGGATACACCCCAGATATACGCGAGGTGATTCAACTATGCCCCGACCAGTCCCAAGTTATGTACCAGTTAAGATAGTACTAGCCATGCGCGCAAGAAAAATGTGGGGGCTGAAAGATTTAGCAAAAAGGTTGCAATGGGCAGAATCGACAATTTGTCATTTTTTTAGATACAACCAGCACACCGCTTTTTTTCAATTCAAAAAATTATGCGACGCAACAAAAATCACCATGGATGATGGCGCGCAAATTTTAAACGTAGAGGACGATTTCACTCGTATGCACCTGTGGGACCAGGTTATCCGAAAGAAATACAAAACATATGAACTGTGCGCAGATGAAGCCAAAATATCCGTCGACTATATTACTGACCTCATTAATGGTGGCACCGGAAAGAAAATTCGCGAAGACTATCAAGCTCTGAAACGCGAGCTGGGTATGGATCTTGAGGAACTTGCCACCATCCTTGGTGATGCCAACTAGCAAAAGGCTGTTGACGCGGCTCCGCCAGACTTGTACTATCTAGTTCACCGCCCCGAATTTGCAAAAATTTCGACGGGACGGTGAGCTTTTCTTCTCCCAAACCACATACCAGCGGCACCGGCGACGGTGCCCCTGATGCTGAATAGCTAACTGCTGTTCGGCGGCTGCTGTGTGACTATCGAGGTAGTACATGTCCGAATATATAGAGATTCGATGCAGTTCTATTCCTTCTTATGGCGATTGCCCGCGGCGAAGTGCCGCAAAACTTTTTAGGGAGACGCTGGTCGCAGACGGATTCTTGCTGAATCCGTCGCGTCCCAGTGCGGCTGCTGCAATTGGTACAGCCATACATAAAGGAGTAGCGAATCTCCTTCGCGCAAAGCAAGCAACAGGCGAATTTATCGCGTCTGAAGTGGCTAATGCTGCCGGTCTGGCGTGGGAGAGCTTTAACGAAGAAACTAAAGAAGGCGTCATTTGGGACAAGACCACGCCGCACGGAATGACCGCGGAAGCACAGATCCGCGGTCTTTTGTATTCCTTCGTTCCTATACTCGATAGCATTACACCGACGCACATCGAAGTGCCGCTGGAAGCCATTATCAGCCCGCTTGGCGAACAGGCGATCCCTGTCAAAGTGACAGGCACCATGGACGTTCGCGATGTGATGGGAGTTATACACGATCATAAAACCGGCACAAAACAGCCTTCCCCGCAAGCGCAATTAGGCGGATACATAGCTGTATGTCGGCTGAACGATATCGAAGTAACCGGCGCTCGCGTGAATTTCGCAAAGAGAGAAGGGATCAAGAAGACAAATGAGGGGCTGAGGGCGCCGAAGCCCATCCCATTTGATGCAGAAGAATGCCTGAGCGCCTTCTGGTCCACCGTTGAAGAAATTCAGCGACATTATGAAAAATACCTGGAAGCAAAAGATCCCTGGTCGTTTCCAGCAAATCCAATGTCAATGCTTTGCACGCCGAAGTATTGCAATGCTCACTGTACGAATTTTTGCACCATGGGAGGAACGGAGGATGCCGAAGAATGAGCAAGTTAACCAAGTTCTGGATCTGGTTACTAAACCAGATCTCGAATATAGGACCGAAGTCGGAAAGCTCTTATTGGATCTAATTTGCACCAATAACGACCTACTCCGCAAAGTCGAGCACCTGGAGAAATCACAGGGACAACTGATCGACAACCTCAGACAACTGGAAGCCCGCTAAACCGCTTAAGAACAGGAGATCATCAGCATGGCAGAAGCCGTCCAAGAAACTACACAGGCACCAGCAGTGGTGACAGAGAAACCCAGTGTTCCGCAATTCGGCATGGCGACACAAGAGAATCGCGCGACAGAGAAAGTAGAGATGCAGCGCGCGACCGCCCAGGTCTATGCATCACACCAGCGAGCCATCCAGTACCCACGCGATGAAAAGCGTTGCGTGGAAAGAATTTTTGCAACCTGCGCAAACGTGAACTTTGCGGCAGATGCGATGTATCGCGTACCGCGTGGAAGCGACAAAGTCGAAGGGCTGAACATCAAAGCCGCCAAGGAATTCGCCCGCATCTGGGGAAACCTGGAATACGGCACGGTTAACCATGGCGATTATGGCAACATGAGCCAGTTTGAAGCCTATTCGCATGATCTCGAAACGAACGTCCCTTTTCGCACATCGTACACAGTGAAACATCAACGCTACACCAAGAATGGAATCGTTGAATTGGTCAGCGACCAGGATATTGGCGAAGTACAAAAGGCTCGGAATTCCAAAGAAGTTAGAAACGCAATTCTTTCGCAGATCCCTGATTATGTGCGTGACGAAGCGATCAAAATAATCAAACGCACGTTGCACCAGGCGGTCCAAGATATTCCTGGCGCCTGGAATAGCATCAAAACAAAGTTTGCGCTAATGGGCGTCAGTCCTGCGTCCTTGTGCCGATTCATCAATAAGCCGCTGAACAAAACACCTGATTGCCTGGATGCGGCGGACATTGTTGAATTCCGCTTCCTTTACGACGCTATCAAGAACGACAAGTCGGTCCTGGATGAGACTTTCCCAGAGCGCGACAAGTCGAAGATCCCCGCACAGCCAGCTAAAAAGGAGGAAGAGCCATCGACAGCCCAGACACCACCAGCGGTGACAACGAAGCCTACCGCTTCTGGAACGAATACCTCACAAAAACCCACATCAAACCAGGCGAATTCCCCGGCGTCTTCCAGGTCTACAGCTACCAGCAAGACCTCGTCAACAAGCTCTTCAACGACCTCGAAAGGTACACCGGCTGGAGAGACAAAGCCACCGGCAAGCCAATCCCAGACAGCTACATCCGGCTCCCAGAAGCCAGCAAGCAAGCCGCCAGCGAACCAGCAAGCAAAACCGCAATCGAATGGCGCGAATACGACGAATACGACGAAAACATCGCAGCCGACCCCTACGGATTCGGTAAAGCCGTCCGCGAAAGAATCATCAGAGGAACAGTCATCTACTCCGAGCCATACCGAGGACACATCAGCCTCTACGACAGCGAGCGAGGACTCTGGCGAACAATTGACGCAAGAAATGTCTGGCGAGGATATGACCCAGGAGACGCAGGAACAGACGGACTTCAGCCCAACCGACGAGAGCGAAGAAAACTCGATGCTCTCGGAAGAAGAAAACCAAAACCAGTCAGAGAGCGAGGAAGAATCAACCCAAGAACAAGAGGACGATAGCGAAGATCTCACAGACGAACTGCGCGAAGAGGACGCATTTTAAATGGCACTAAAAGAAATTTGCATTGGGTTTCCCGAGAAGCTTTTAAAGGAGATGACTAATGAAGCTACAAAAGAAGGTATTCCTCGCACTGATCTCATCCGTGACGCTTGCGTTTGGTATATGCGTTTTGTCAAGTTCTGCGGACCAGTCATGCGAGCCTACGGAGAGTCCCTCAACAGAGCAGCAGGACAGTCCACCCGCAGACCCAAACGAGCCGCAGCCGATCTGTCAATCACCGATGAACTGCCCGACGGTGATGGTGGCACCACAGACGATACCACCATTGAAGGGCTTGAAGGAAGTGGAGATCTTGCCGACGAAGTCGGGGAAATGGAAGATCAGACACGACCGGAAATTCATATATCTGACGAAGGAAGGGAAGACGATCTCCTTCGCGAAGAAGCTGAAGAAGACGCCAGATCTGAGGACCCAGGAGCAGATCCACCCGAAGGCGGCGAGACTTAGAGAGCGGATTCTGTTCTGGGGCCCAATTGTCGAATTCGGAACCAGTCAGGCAAGCAAGGCGGCACAGGTCGGAATTATGTCGGAGGCAGTTAACTAGAGATGCTAATAGAAATCAGATCTTACCGAGGAATAGATCGCGCGGACGTTTCGCTCTCGCCGAAGGTAACGCTAATTGCAGGCGATAACCACACAGGCAAGAGCAGCTTCATCCAAGGGTTGCAAGCGGTTTGCGCCGCCGAGCCAAACCTCTTCGGATTGACTAAAGCTGATGCAAAAGCTTACGTCAACCGCGGAGCCAATGAAGCCACTGTCACACTGAAGGACGAGAACGGCACGCGAAGGATCTCTTATCCCTCGCTTGAACCGCATTCGCTCAGCGGCGCGGCAACACTTCACCGCCAGGGCGTACTTGGATTGTTGAAACTTTCCAAGCTCACGCCGAACGAAAGAGCCAAGGCGCTTGAGCAGTATGCAGCACAGCAAGCGGATCGCCCGCGGTTGGAAGTTGAGCTGAAAGAGTGCGGCGTTACCGTCGCAGACCAAACCAAGATCCTTGATACCGTTTTCGGTAACGGCAAGATCCCCGGCATGGGCTGGGATAAAGGTGAAGCCATCGCGAAGACCGAATGCACAACCCGTAAGGGAATGTTTCAGCAGGTCACTGGCGTTAAGTGGGGAAGCACTCAAGGTCTGACATTCCAGCCGGAAGGATGGGATTACGACCTGGTCGAAGCAAAGCTTGAAGATCTCGAAAAAGCTGTCGTGGATGCACGCGAAGCGCATGTGAGCACCATTCGCGAGAACGTACTGACGGAAGCCGAGATGGAGCGCTTGAAAGAAGTTGCGAATTCAGTCCAAGATCTGGATAAGCAGCTCTACCAAGCAGGTCTGGAGTACGAGAAACTTTCTACCGCTGCGCAAGCGCTAGAGAAAAAACTCGCCCAGGCGAAAGCTGACGCCGCTCTGATTACCTGTGGAAGTTGCTCCATCAAGGGCACCGTCCAAGGTGGCAAGCTTGTTGTAAAAAACAACGTTGTTTGTCTCGATAGTGCAAGTATGGCGGAGCTGGTCCAGGAGGTGAATGCCGCCACCAAAGCCAGGGACGAACAGCGAGCCGTCACTCTTTCACTCCAGGTACAGATTCGGGAGGCGAAAGAAGCCGGAGAGAAGGCAAAGAATGCAGATGTGGCACCGATTGAGGATGCCACCGCCATTGATACCGCTAGTGACGCCCTGGCGACTGCCGAACTGCGCTTGAAAGCGTTCAAGCAGAAGAAGCAGGGCACCGCTTTTCACCATCAGATAATCGCCCTGGACAAAGCAGCCAAGGCGATGGGATCTGATGGACTTCGGAAGCGCGTCTTGATTCAAAACCTCAAGCCGTTCAACGACAAAGTAAGCGAAGTCTGCCGCGCGGCTGGTTGGGGAACAGTCACGATTGATGCAGAGCTGGAGATCAGATACGACGACGGCAAGAATGGAAACGCTCCTTTCGTGCTGTGTTCGGAATCTGAGCAATGGTTGATTAATGCGACGCTCCAGGTCGCTATCGCACTGATCGAAAAGGCACCGCTACTGGTGTTCGATGGCGCGGAGATCTTGATGAAGGAAGAGCGGAATCGTTTCTTCAACCTTCTTCGCGATCTCCAATTGACCGCGGTCGTAGGGATCTCGTGTTCTCGCGACAAAGACGGCAAGCCGATTGACTGCCCGAACTTTTCACAGCTCGGACGCGGCATGACCTATTGGGTAGAGAAGTCCACCATCGTTCTGTTGTCCCAGCACTTGCAATCGCTGGAACCACAGGCGGTATCAGCGTAAACACGTAAAGGAGATTGGCAGGCAATGGAAAGATTGAGAGAAATGCAAAACCAACTGGGTCTATACGAGGGGCAGTTGCAGCGTTTGCGGCTACTTGAGGATCAGCGCGCATTCGTAAACATCGGACATTTTTCGCTGAGCGCTGACACTGCGAACGGAAGCATAAAACTACTTCCAGCATTGCTCGGAGGGGATCTCCGCAAACAAATTTTGCAACAGGTGGACGATGAAATTAACACCACCGCCAACCAAATGGCGATCCATCTCCGGCTCTTGGCTCACGTGGCAAAACAGACGATTGGAGAACTTGAATGCAAGTACAACCTAAGCTCGCCGCCCAATCCGACGGATACGAGCGAATCAAAAAGTATATCCGTGCCGGAGTTAGATTCGGATGGGATGAACGAACAAAGCAGTACACCGCAAGTGTCGGAGCGAAGCTCCTTAGACCTTTCGGATATTGCGAGCGATCCCTTTTACGGCTTCTAGAAATTCTCGACAAGAAACACTCGGAGCTGATAAATGGAACTGCGGCTGTACCAGGAAAAACTGAAGGTAAAAGCACGAAAGGAGCTTAGAAACTCCGATTCCGTGTGTGTTGTTCTGCCCACTGGTGGCGGAAAGACAGTTATCTTTTGTGCCATTACAAAAGCAGCAATTGAGAGAGCCAAGTCAGTCTGGATCGCGGTCCATCGCGAAGAACTGCTTGATCAAACGTGCAAGGCGCTTAGGCGTTTTGGAATACCTCACGGCGTTATTGCCGCGGGCGTGCCTGAATGCACTGCATATGTTCAAGTCGCGATGATACAAACCTTGCAGCGTCGCCTTTCGCGATGGACGGCACCAGACGTTCTGATCGTTGACGAGTGCCACCACGCACCGGCAAAGACTTACGCCGACATTATCGAATGGTTGCCGAAACAGTCTAAATCACTGGGTTTCACAGCCACCCCGGAGCGCTTGGACGGTAAAGGACTGGGCAAGCATTACAAGGTCATGATCGAAGGACCTTCGGTCAAAGAGCTGATTGAGCAAGGCTGGCTGGTGCCGCCTGAAGTATTCGGCGTGGACGTTGGTTTCAACCCGAAAGATCTTCACACCAAATACGGTGACTACATAAAAGAAGAAGTCGCCGCCATGCTTGACACGCCGAAGATCACCGGCGATGTCGTGCGGCACTATCGGAAGTTTGCTGATGGTACATACGCGGTTGCTTTCTGTATTAACGTCGCTCACGCGGAGCACGTCGCAAAGCAATTCTCTGATGCCGGTATTCCAGCTACCGCAGTTTACGGCGCCCTGGACAAAGCGGAAAGACGCCTGAGACTTAACGCATTCCGTGAAGGCAGGATCAAAGTTCTCACGAGCGCCGATCTGATCTCGGAAGGCTTCGATCTCCCGAGAATCGAGACTGCCATTCTACTCAGACCAACCAAGAGCCTCGCTCTCTACCTTCAGCAGGTGGGTCGCGCGCTTCGGACTGACGAGGAAAACGGAAAGACGAAGGCAATCATTATCGATCATGTGATGAACAGCGTGATCCATGGACTGCCTGACATGGAAAGAGACTGGTCACTAGAAGGACGGACGAAACGCAAGAGATCAACTGCAGACGATGAAGATATAGTTTGCACCACTTGTAAGGAGTGTTTCCGTGTATTCGAAGGCAAGGATAAGTGTCCGTACTGTGGCTGGGAGAAGGAGAAGGTTAAGCGGGAACGCGCGGAAGTCGAGCAGGTCGATGGAGATCTGGTACACATCGGCGCGCAAAACAACTACGTCCAGCTCAGCGCTGAAAACTTCACCAGAGTTAAAAACGCCAAGACAAAACAAGAAGTTGACGCGCTGATCGCCGAGTTGAAGCTCGATGAAGGCTGGCTCAAGAAGCTAGTTCTATCACGAGCAAAGTCCTTGGCGGAACTGCGAGAAGCCGCTAAGAAGCTGGGCTATAAGGAACGCTTCGCGGAGCACCGATACAAAGCGAGACACGGAGAGAAAGCGCTAGAAGAAGCGCTGGAGCTGGAACGCAAAGAGAGAATTAAGGAGGCGGAATGTCTGACGAAAAGAGCGTAAGAGACAAAGTAAGGGTCGGAGCTTCAAAAGCCGGAGCCTGCACCTTCGCGAATCCATCCGGCAAGGGCTGGCAGGGAAAGGCAAAAGGTCTGCCGGACAAGTCGGTCATCATTCCAAATGCGCGACGTGTCGCCTATGGGCTAGGTGTCGCTAACAACCTACCAGGATCTCCCGATCTTGTTGGCTGGCTTCCCATCGTAATCACGCCCGAAATGGTCGGAAAAAAAATAGCTGTTTTTGTTGGCATTGAATGCAAGGACCAAAAGGATGTTGAGCCAGAGCAAGAGAAGTGGCTCTTGATCCTTCAGAGAGCTGGCGCCTTATGTGGCGTTGCCTGCAATGAAGAAGACGCACACCGCATAGTCACAGGAGAAAAGATCTATGACCCGAAAACGGACAACAAAGCCTCAAGCCGTAACCGTGCGCGCAAGGACAGATCTGATTGAAAAACTAAAAGAACTTGCAGAGCAAGAAGGCGTAACGCTCAATTGTCTCTGTGTCTACATCTTAACTAAGGCAGTCTCACCTAAGCCACGGCAGGCAAAGAAGAAGAAAAATGACATCAGTGAACACAACTCTCTTGCTAGCGGATATTCTGGATGTTCTGAGATCGAATGGGCTGAAGCCTTCGGGATCGGGGGACAAGTGGACAGCGTTTTGCCCACTACACAACGACCGGGAGACGAAATCTCTTAGCGTTGGAATCGGCAAGACTCAGCCTATCCTCTTGCACTGCCTCGCGCAATGCAGCACCTATCAGCAGCTTGCCGACTGGCTCACCGCCAAGGGTGTAGCTTTTCCGCGAAAGGAGAGCACTCCAGATGGTGAAAACCAGGTCTGGAAGTCAATCACGGTTGAGGCATTCGGGGAATTTCGCTTCAAGTGGGATGCAGACAAAGCAGATCCGGTTATGGAAAAGCTGTATGTATATCGCCGCAAAGATGGCACGCCTTACGCCTTCAAGATGCGCTTCACGCCTAAGACTTTCCGCCGCTTCGCGCTCAAACCGGACGGCAAAATAAAAGCGTCCTGGGCAGGTATTGAGATGGACCCATACAACTGGGACATCGTCTGCAAAGCCGCTGCCGAAGGGCGAACTATCGTTGCAGTCGAAGGCGAGAAAGACTCGGACAATGTAGTCGAGCACCTTCGCTATCCGTGTTTTTCAGCTGGCGGCGTTTCCGACAAATGGGAAGAGCGCTGGAATGAAGATCTTCGCGGCTGCAAGGGCATTGTGAATGTCTACGATAACGACCTGGTCAAAGGCAATCAGAAGCAGCCTGGCTTCAAGAAAGGCGAGGATCTTTCCGCTCAACTCAAGGCGGCTGGCTTCCCTGTCAAAGGCATGATGTTCGAACAGTACAAAGATACTTCGGACTTTATAGCAGCAGGAGGCACGCGCAAAGACTTCGATGAGAAGATCCGTAATACTCCGCTGTGGGCGCCGCCAGCATGGAAGGCACCACTGGAAGAGACACCCGCCGCACCAGATATGGTGCCTGCTGATCTCGCGATCGATACGCCGAAGATCGAAGTCAAAAACAATCCGCACCGCAAAGACTGGAGCAAGTATCCCTTCGCGCCTTGTACAGACTCAGCGAATGCAATTCGCTTACTCGCCAATCACGGCGATATCATCCGGTATGTCGCGAAGAAAAAACAATTCTACGTCCACAACGGCAAGCACTGGGAGCCGGACACCCAGAACAAAGTCCAGGAATTCTCGAAGGAGATCAGCAAGCGCATCTTCGCCGAAGAGATCCCGAATGCAGACTTCACCATCCGCGGCGAGCTGGAGAAGTGGGCGACCGACTGTCAAGACATGTCCAGGATCAGAGCTGCAAAAGCGGCCGCCGAATCCTTGCCGGAATTGCAAGCAGATCCCACAGACTTTGACACCAGACACAGCAGTCACATGTTCAACTGCAATAACGGTACTTTGAACTTCGATACAAGGGTCCTCCAGCCTTTTGATCCCCGAGATATGATCACCGCCATCTCTCCGTGCGACTACGAAGCAGAAGTGCCCGCTAAATGGATGCAGCACATCTATCGCTGTTTCGGTGGCGACCAGGAAGCTATCGAATGGTGGCACATCTACCTGGGCTATTGCTTTACTGGCGACACATACTTTCAAAAGTACCTGTACATGGACGGACCAGCAGGGACCGGGAAGGGAATGACGCACCAGACCCTAGAGGCGGTCATGGGTGAATCCTATTGCGGCTCGATAGATCCCCAGACCCTTTGCGAAGTCGATCAGAGATCAGCCGGCGCCGACTCAGATCTTGACGATACCAGGGGCAAGCGCATCATCATCGCGCCGGAAATGAAAGGCAATCAGAAGCTTGACGAGCAGATCCTGAAGTCGCTAACAGGTGGCGACCGGATTCGAACCAAGCAAATGAACCAGAACAAACAGAACCTGAGGGGTACCGCGAAGATCTGGTTCACCGGAAACGAGCGCGCACGGATCACGCCATCTGACGCCATACAGCGCCGTTTGATGTCCTGGCCCTTTAAGCACAAGATGCCAGAATCCGAATGGATCGAAGACTACCACCAGATTATGGCTGACGAAGAAGGCGGGCAGATCATCCACCTGGCTATGCTAGGATTTAAGGCGGCGACGCTGAAGCGGCTCGCCATGCTGCCTCAGATCGTGATGAAGAGCAATAAAGACTATCTGCTAGAAGTCAACCTGGCTGCCCAGTGGAAGGTTGAAAGCATCAAGAAGCTTCCAGGCATGGAGATCTCGGTCGGTAATGCCTATGGAAGTTTCCGCGAGTTCTGCCAAAAAGAAGGGCTTCGACCATGGTCGAAACCCACATTCTTGAAAGCGCTACAGGCAGAAGGCATGTTCACCGAATTGAATCACATCAATGTGACGATGTTCAAAGACTACGTTCTGGCTTAGTCTTTGATCGCTTGCTGGAGCTGCTTGTAGACAACGAATGCGCCGATCTGCTTGTTAGGAACGCCGTCTTTGCCGTCCTTGTCTTTCAGGCGAATATTGTTTCCCTTCGCGTCGCGCACGGTGCCATAGATCCGCATTTCATAATGATCTTCATCGAAGTAGTTCATTACGTAAGGAGAGTGATCAGCATCTTTGTAGGCTCTGCCGTTATAGCCATAGAAGGCGTCCTTGATGTGCTCGTCTGTCGCTGCTATTGTCAGCACAAATTTTGATTTGTGCCGGAGCCAGCAAGCCGCAAAGATAGCCGCAGAAGTGAAGTATTCAATCCCGCTCTTCACTAGAGCTTCTTTCTCTGCCATCGTAGGAACTTTGGTGTAGTTGTGCAGCAAGTACATCAAGCTTTCGTCTGACGGCGGAGGATCAAACTGAAATTGTCCACCGACTCTATGCGTGGGTGGTGCGACCGAGAATGTTTCGCGATACCAGATTGTGGCGATAGCCCGCCACGGCACGCCCGTTAAATCCTGGGCTCGTTGGAATATAGGCTTTTGAGCGGCGATCTTATTGATCTCGCTCTGTGTCAGCCTTTTTAGAATCTTTGTCATCTTTTTCCACCAGTTCATCAAGCAAGTGTTCGCCCTTCTTCAGATAGCCGCGAAGTAGTGAGAGCGTCTCGACCGAAAGATCGAAGACGCCCCCGCCTACCACCAGGAGGAAAACAGCGATTAAAGTCCAGTGTGGCTCGTATTTAAAGCTGCCATTGATCTGCCCGAACGCATTGACGGCATAAGCCATCATCAACGCCGCAGTCAGCAGTAAGGCGATATAGGTTCTGAGCCGGTCCCCCTTCTTCACAGGCTCTACCTGACAAAAATGTCACGGAAAGCGCTTGCTACTAACAGCATGGACAACAGCGCCAGCACGAAGCCGATGGGGATGTCCACGTGTGGAAGGTGGTCTTTCTTTAATTGCATGGTCCTTCTCCTATGCTAGTTTCAGCTTCACCTTGGCGAGTTCAACGTCCTTCATGAGAAGGTCGAAGTTCTCGCCCATGATTGCCTGAATGGCTGCCAATTCTTTTTGGGCGCCCTGGACGTGTCCAGTGAGTGCCGCTATACGTGGTGCCGCTTTCGCGATTGCTTCCTGATGCTCTTTCAAGTCAGGACGCCCGTCTTTGTCGGCGTCGATCTTTGAAAGTTCGCCGATGAATGCCAGAATTTCTGACGCGGTTTTGATCTCTTTAAGCATTGTTTTCTCCGATGTGTTTTTCGTCGTAGAACCATGCCGTAGGAGTTCCAGCGCTTGCCACGAGCAGGAAGGGGCAGCCGACTGGTGCGTCAACTGCATAGATTGTATTGGCGGCGGCGGCGACAGCGCCGTCGCGAAGGAGCCACTTTTGAGCGACTCGCATGTAGACATACACGGAGATGTTGAGCGCGCCTGTGTCTACAGCGAAGTTCACTTTGCCGTCTTTTCCAACGACACCATGAGATCTTGCCAGTGCCGCGGCATGGTTGGTATCGGCTGGTGCGGCTGAACCAAGAACGGCAGTCCGATTGAACATGTGAGCCGCTGTTACTGATTGAGTTGGAAAATTAAGCATGACTCACCTCTAGTTCAAAACTGTTCCTTGCATGTTGCCGATCCTGAAAATCTTGCCGCCACTAGCAGTTATGCGGTTAACAAAGTCCTTTCCAGTCACCGAAGTGAACGCAAGCGCATTCAGAATATGACGCCCTCTTGTTCTTGTGGCGAATTTGTAATCGTGCTGGAATGCTCCGTCGTCCTCGTCTCCCACTTGATTTACGACTGTGCCGTAAAAAGCGTCACTGGTGTTTGACAGCGTTTGATCCAGCGTCGTGCCGATGTATGCTCCATTCTGTACACAACCTCGGCTGTGAGAGCCATCTATGGTCATATATGCCGCGTCCGCATTCACCAAAAGGTTTCTGTATTCGCCGAGCGCTTTGGTTCCGCCCAGCTGTTGCCAGCTCGTAGATCCGGCATTCCAGGTGTCAGCAGTCGGAAATGCTTCGAAAGGTCTTGGCACCCGATTGTAAAAGTTCGCAACAAGGCGAGCAGCCCTCGTGTCAGAAGTCTGACCGCTGGCGAGATTCATCCATGTCCCGCAGTAACGGCGCGAATGGTCCGATGCTTTTACGAGAATTCCGTCTCTTAAAGCAAGCGCGTTTGTGGGCACATTAGAGCAAATTGTCGGCGTTGTATGACTGAATTCCAGCCAGTCAACAGTGATGCTAACGTTTGTCGTTACAACGGTAACGACTGCTTCTTCAGAGCCTCCAGCGCTCGTTATTGAAATGATGTCGCCGACTTGGAAATTCGCGGTGCTCGCCATGTTTATGACGACCGGCTTTCCTGCTACTGGGCTATTAGAGGCGGTGACAGTGTTGTATGCGCCGATCTCCAGCGAGCACACGCCCGCAGTCTGCCGCACAAATAGATCAAATAATTGACGAGCACCAGCTGGGACCGGAATGCTGATTTCGCTAAACGGATAATTGCTCCAGGTGCTGGTAACTGTATCGTACAGCCCGATCAGGTTTCCACCCGAAGGTGTTAAATACATTGTTGATTTGTTGGACTGATCGAGGACCGAGCAGTCAACCCCGGATTCAAGCGTCATGCGCGCATTGAAGAAGGCCTGCGCACCTACCGATGGCGGTGGCGCTGACTGAAGTGCATCAATGGCTGGTTTTACTTGACCGTTGCAGTAGTTGAAAATTGAATTCAACTGCCCATTCCATTCTGCCTGGGTGATTACATAACCATCCGGGAGATCTGGATAAGGCGGGGTCAGGTTAGGAATGCTCACGCTTGCTTAAGTCCTCCAGCGATGAAGTTAGCAAAAATGCCAACCAAACCGATCTCAGTGCTTGGGTCTTCGCCTGAGATCTCGAAATCGAAATAATTTCCGTGCCCTGGTGAGGACACTCTGAAGCGGTGGTGCCGCTCTCCGCCAAGCGCGTGGAAGCCTAAAATCCACTGACTGAGAATTGCCTGACCGGAAGCAGAAGATTCGATCAGCTTCGAAAAGACTTTCCGCCTGGTGATGCTTCCATCTATCCGCGTGTACTCAAATACCGAGAACAAAAACTTCTGACCCTGTCCTTCGCAGATGATCTGTTGATCTTTTGCGGACATTTCCTGTCCTGGCGTGGGAGCCTGCATCGCGGCTGAACGATACAAGTGACGCGGCGCGATATCGTTGAAAAGCTTTCCTGTGTAGTGTTTTTGCAGCTTTCCGTTGTATCCGCCACACAGAACTTTGCCTTCATATTCGATACCACAGGCGGGACCATACCAAGACGCTGGGGCGCTGCTTTCTATACTGTACTCCTTCACGGAGAAGCGCACGAATTCTGGTAAAGTCGAATAGTTCATGATCAATCCGCGCCTATTGCGCACTTCTGCGCTTTGCGGGAAGTACCAGACGGCTTCTTGCTTCGCCGGGTTATCCAGTACGAAAGGTTGATCTGATGCTGTTAAATTTCTTGCGGTAATTGTCTTAAGCAGCGGATAGGTCGCGGTGGCATTAAGAAGGTTTGAGATCCCAGTGTTTAAGCTAAAAGGGCGGATTCCATCCGTCGCGAAGAGCCACATCTGATCATCGATTTGCAACCAGCAGCGATTGTTTATACAGCCGATCTTTCTCGTCATTATGTCGCGACGGAAGCTTGTTGCGTCCAAGCCGGAAATGATCGCGATGCCTTTCTTGCATCCAACAAATAGAATTTCTTCGTTTGATGTCGTCGTCAGGAATGCTGACTTGATTGACACAATCGGGCCCAGCTGAG
The DNA here is from genome assembly GCA_013823055.1 of Cyanobacteria bacterium DS2.3.42. Lineage (GTDB taxonomy): Bacteria > Cyanobacteriota > Vampirovibrionia > Obscuribacterales > Obscuribacteraceae > QKMZ01. Next base: position 9,095 of record PNLN01000104.1, on the reverse strand, counting down.
ATGGGATCTTAAAAATCCCTGCACTCGACGGAGTCGAGCCAGTGATGGTGAAACCCTCGGGGTTGTCGAATTGAGAGATCAGGACGTGGTAGGGCATTCCATCAAAGCCCGCATAAACCATCCGACCTTGAAATGTTTCGCAGAATTTCGGCTTTGTGTATACGTCAGATCCAACGGTAAGCGGAAAACCCGTGACAGCGGAAAATGACGCAGCTACACCATTCCATTTTTGCGGCTGATCCACGCCATTTGTGTAGATCAGAAATGCCGGAGAGAAAGAGCGAAATGTCGGGTAAGTCTCCGAAGTTGCCGTGAAGAGGTTGGTTTCAACCGCGGTTAACGGGTTATCCAAAGGATCATATAGCTGAACCTTAGTTCCGACTTGCTGTAGAAATTTTGCGGAGCCGTCGCTAACAAAGTGGACGCCGAATTCCTTGAAAGCAGCCCCAGAGTTGAAAGAATCTGCACGGTGAAGTCCGTAACCGTAGCCGTTCGAAGTCCAAGCGATTCCATTGTAATGCAGGTTTGTTAGTTCCGCCGCTGCATCCAGCGGGCGCGCAAGTAAACCAGAGGTGAGTACCAAGCCCTTGTCTGGCGAAACGAAAAACGGCGCGAATCCCTTTGCGCCTTGACTGAGAGCTGATCTTTGAGCTGGTTGCGTGTCTTGCATGGTTACGGGCTGAACGGTGGAACTGTGTCCGTTGCGGGGTTGTAATCTCTTCGCGAATCGTCGCTATGTCTTCTCCAAAGCTGGATTCCGATGTCGATTTGTTCGACTTCTTCTTCTGCGCCCAGGGCGTCGCGCATTACCTCTTGAAAGATCTGCGCCGCCATCGCTTCCCAGTCTGCCTGCCTGCCTTCGTTGATCGACTGCTCTAAGAACATCTTCAGATACGTAAAAAGAAGGTGCTCGTAGTGCTTCGGGAACAGCAGCTGTTGAGCGCCGCTCGTGAGATCAGGCGCTTCGATTCTGCCCTGCCCTTCGATGGTGTACACGCCAGCAGGGTAAGGGAAAAGCACGACTTTGACGGTGTCCGTGCCGTCTTCCGGAACGGGGATCAACCAGTTCGGAAAGCCGCGCGCCATCTCGTCAGGTCGCGGGTAAGCTTGACGCCATTGACTCCAGGTCGCTACGTGAAGGCGCTGATTGTTGGCACCGCTGGCGGTGACATTGAAAAATGAATTCGGTTTGAAGCCTTCTATCGGAAAGAGCTGATTTGTGGGATCTGGCTCGTATTGAGTATCTATTGCGTTAGTTGTGAAGGTAAACTTCCGCTGCATGAAGCGGCTGCTGTTGCAGTTCAACGCGAAGCGCTTCTGGATCTGCTCCAAGAATACGATTGACTGGCGCTGATAGTTATCCGTTGCGCTCAGCACTGAGAAATCGGTGTCATTGAGCATGGGCGACATGCCCATGCCCAATAGCACCTTATTGGCTAACTCTCTCGCGGTGGAATATCCGTATCCCATTATGCAGCCACGAAATCATCGAGTTCCCATTCCAGGATCAACTCAGCATTGTTGCCGGGTGTTCCTTGCGTTCCTGTGACTAGCGCGGCATTGACCGGCACAGTGCCATCAAAGACGAGATCTGCGGGATTGGTAGAGAGAGCCAATTCCACAAAGGTTCCAGCGGCAAGGGCGGTAACGCTTTGGGTTGCACCTGTCAGCATTGTGGTGCCACCGCTGGTGCCACGTTTAAGCGCGATGGTGTTAGTTCCACCAGCTGGAGCCAGGTTGAATGCGATATACGCCTTCACCAGCTTGCCTGGTCTTGTGATACCACCAGCGCCGGGATAAGTTGTACTATCAGCAAAGTTTCCGGTCACGGGACCGAGGGGGATATGCTGCATAAAGCGCTTGGCTGCGCCCGAAAGAGATTCTTTTGTCAGCGGGTTGCCTGACTTCAGCTTGAGTCCGGTCAGACCGGTTTTGGGAAGTGCCATGAAATTGCTCCTTTGCGAAAATTAGATTAGCCTTTCACTGCGATCAAGATGCTTGCACCTAGCAAGTTCTGGGAAGTTCCGTTAGAGGTGTTTTGTGCCCACCTTAGTTTGCAATTGCCGCTATTCGTCGTGGTCACGATTTGTCCCGAAACTTGTACTAGTTGATGGGTGCTCGCCGTCTGGTTTTGAACAATCGGCGTGCCGCCTGCGCCCGCCACACTACCTACACCACCACCCTGAAATCCATCGTTCGAAGAAGTAGTCTGGAAGCCTATGGTTGAGCCAGTTGGTCCATCAAACAGAAACTTGAAATCCGGTGTTGCACTGCCGCTATTCAGTGCGAGAAGTGCCGTAAAGTTCCAGGTTTCTCCTGCGCCCACAGGAAACGAGAGATCGGCGTCATCTGTTAGTGTGGTTGTGTTAGTGCGAGTTTCGGTTGCTGTTTTCGTTTTGATGTACGAATCTACGCCAGCGCCTACAGGTGTATAGGCTTCAATTGCCGTACCGCCTGCGTTGACACGGAATGACTGCAAGGCTGTGCCGGTCACTTGGATTACCTTGGACCCGTCGCCTGCGTACATGCCGAGCGCTGAGACGCCCAGGGAGCCGTTATTTGTACAGCCCTGCGCGATAGTGCCGACACCTGAAAGATTTGAAAATGCAGGCTGAGCCTTAGAGATCACGCCACCGGCACTGATCGCCGTCAAAAAATTGTTTGCTGCGCCCGTATCGGGGATCACTGGGTTTGAGTTGGCGTCAGGGAACGTGCAGGTTCTCTGTGCTGTCGTCGTCGCCGAAACAAGCTTCGTGTTATTTGTTGCAGCGCCACCAAAAATCAAGTTCCGAAATGGCAGTGCCGTAGTCCCAAGGTCGATGGTTCCCGCGGCGTTCGGTGTTTGTGCGGCGCTCCAAGAGTTTGCATTATTTCTTAGCGCGATATTCGCAGTGTCGGAAAGATCTCCAGATGCAACACTTCCAAAACCGATAGTCGGGTTGCCTGCTACGCCACCGGGGTTGGAGAGAGTTAGCTTCGCGTCGGCGACTGCCAGGCTGCGTAACACCCATGTATCAGCCGCGGTCCTGCAAGCGATGCCTGTTCCGGTGAGTGCCGCTATTGCCGCCAGATCTGGGTCCACTGCGCCAGCCGCCTGAAATGTCGGCGCGACGCCAGGACCATTGCTAGTAAAAACTTGACCGGCTGTCCCGACGCCACCATCTTTGATGATCTTGCCGGTGGTGCCATTGAATAGTGCGACCGCGTGATCTGCTGCACTTGCAGGACCAACCACGTCGCCGCTGCCACCGCCAGCAGTGGCGAGCTTGACGCCGAGAGGAACAGTACTGTCCAGCACAAAAGTTTTGCCGTTGTCGGCGGCACCACCATTGGTGAGCAATGATAGCTCGGTGGTGCCGTCGCCAACGAGGATTGCTCCCTTTGGAACAGTGATCCCTAGCCCGAGTTTCGCTCCGCTGCTATCTCGCGAAGTCGTGAGATTGCAGTCGAAACCGGGATCAACGAGAAAGAACTTTCGATCATTGGTGGGCGTTACGGCTGGGGCTATTCTCCAAGCTTTCTTGCCGTTGCCTTCGAACCAAAGATCGAGCTGTGTCAACAGTCTCGTGAATGAACTAGGTTTACTGTTGCTGGGAGCAACCATTCTGCCTCCATTGCAGGCTTAGGGCTTATACGCCGTAAGCTGCTACCTGACCGCGAGGATTGACTACGCCAAGCGAGAAACGGCAGCGCACGCGCTGGATGATGTTTCCGGTTGCTTCTTCGTAGATCAATTTGTAGGTCGGGCGTACTCTCCAGAAGAAGATGTTCATCGCCATTCTGGAATCGCGACCGAAATACATGGTGCTCGCGTATTGGTGCGCGACATCCTGGAAGTGGTCAACTACGATCACATCCTTGATGCCTTGCTTGACCTGGTTGCCTGCGCGGTCTGCGCGGTCATAGGTACCGGGTGCTCCATAGAGTTCATACGCCTCTTCTGCGAGATCAGACGGGACGATCAACTGATCCATGTTATGGGGCAGTGTGTCGCCGTTTTCGTCTTTTTGCTTTCTCATCAATGTCTTGAGTTTCTTGACTCCGACAGAAGAGAAAGGCTCGCCGGAAAGCACGTTGCCCCATGAACTGGGGTTCTGTGGCTGCGGATACAGCACAACGTGATCCGGTGCGAAGACTGGCTTGCCATCCGGTGTTAACTCGGTGGTCAATCCATTCGCGTAAGTGACCGCGGTCAATCTCTCGACGGTTCTCTTCATTGCAATCGCCAAGCCCTTTTGAGTGCTCAGAGCTGCTTTGTAGAGGTTGTCCTCTTGGATTTCTTCGGTCATCACGATCTCCAGTTTCCTGGTGACGTGAGTGAACTTCTTGGAACGCCCCATCGAAAGTACGCCACGGGCGAACATGCCGCCTTCGTTTACTTCCGGGATCTCGGACGGCATGACCGTTTCCGAGATTTCCTCAGACGCTTTGTCTGAGTCCTGGACATCCCAATATTGCGAATAAACTTCACCGCCGAGGTCGTACTCAGCGAAGAATGCTTTGCGCAAGGTTGGCTCCAGGAGCTTTGCATAGTCAGCACGACTATTTACAGCAGATGCCATGTCTTACCTCGTTTCTCAAAAAGAGATTGATTTGGGAACGAACGAAATCCGCTAAGCCAGCGGCTTAGACGAAATAGCCGTGAACTACGTTGCGGATGAGATCCACATCAACGACCGAGATGGGACCGCCGGTCAATTCCGAAATGACTTGTGAGATCGTTTCGAGAGTTGATTCCCAGCGAGCCGCGACAACATCGGCGCCAAGCGGAGTTGCTTTGATGCCGGTCTTGCCTACAGTCGATCCGCTGAACGGTTGAGTAACCGTCAAGGTGATATCTGCGGGAGCAGTCACCGCGGACGAAGCTGTGATGGTGCGCTGTTCAGTACCGACAAGAACTTGTCCACCGATGAAATCACCAGAGGAATAGCTGACGGTTGGCGACGGGATCACAACGAGAGTTGTTGATCCGCCCGCTTTGCCGGTCGCATTGTTCAGAGCCGGGGTAATTGGGAAATTCCAGATATGATCCTTGGGTCCTGCGTGAACGACTTCAACTTTTTCGCCACCAGTGGCGGTGGAGGTAGAAGGCGTATTCGCGATCCACTGCGGGTTATCCGTGTTAGCGTTTATTTTTTGCAGCTTGCCAGCTGCGGATGGTTCTAGCGCCTGACCAGCTAAGATCGAGATGCCAGCTTCCATTTCAAGCTGCATTGGAATAGGACGCCCCCCTCTGAGGGACTTCCAAAAGGTTATTGCCATGTGTTTAAATCCTCGTCTCTACTTAAGAGCCAGGGGCTATAGTTTTCCGCGAAGGTCCTTGAGCGCTTCTCTGGCGAGCTTTTTATTTTTGGTTATATTCAAAGTCGTCGTGTAGATGTGCCGTTCCATCGCATCAAGTGAGTTGAGATCAATCTCTCCATCACCTACCGCCGAGGACTTGCTCTTGGTCCGAGAATTTTTGATATCCAAAGACTGTGGCGCCTCCTTTTTGGCACCGCTAGATTTACCAGTTTCTTTTTCGAAAACTGCGATGGTTCTCGCCATAGCGTCTTCGTAGTGTCGAGCGGCTGGTACTCTGCCTCTTGCGTAAGTGTCGCGCGCATCTGAATAACGCTTGCTGCTGCGCATCAGTTCGTATGCTTTAGCGGTGATCTCTGCCTTAGACCAGCCTATGGCGGGGTTCTTGCGTGCGAATTTTTCGAACGCAGTATCCATCGCATCCCATGATCTTTCGTCCAAAGTTTTTGCTTTTTCAGTTTTTCCGGCTTCTTCGTATTCTTCGCGAAGGTCCTCTTTTAGCGCCTCCATTAGGCTGTACAGCGGACTGAGATCGTTGGCCTTTTTCCCTTCACTAAGCCAGGTCTGGAAGATTTGATCTACCTTCTTGACCTTCTTTTGATCTTTCGAGTCACCGCTTTTGTTGGCTGCGTTTCTCAGATCGTTGATGGTGTCTTTGATGTCCTTGATGTCTTTTGCAGACACGCTGGACTTGCGACTGGGCTTTTCGTCCTCATCGTCCTGATCTTCATCGTCATCCTCGTCCTGGTCGTCGTCCTCCAGGTCTTCTTCGTCCTCGTCTTGATCTTCGTCTTCGAGGTCAAGCTCTTCGTCGTTCAGGTTCTGATCTCCAATGTCCTTCTTGCCCATGTGTGTTATCTCCTGGTTTTAGTTCGTCGTCTTCCTTGCCGGAGATCTGCTTGCCTGCATTGATCTTTCGAATCAAAAGATCTTGGATGTGAATAACTGCGTCTCGCCAAACATTTGCTGTCATGTAGTCGATCATTCCGTTTAGCCCGCCTTGCGGGATCGCGAGGATCGCCTTCTCTTCAAACTTGAGAAATTCCATCAGCTCGCCGAACTGCGGATGCTCCGAGAGTTCGTAAAGGCGCTTGCATTGAACGCGAAGGAGCCGTTCTGCTTCTCTTTCTTCGGGTGTTGTTTGCTCGGCTGGATTCATTGCTGTGGCGCTCCTTGTGGCTCACCGCCAGGGGCGGTGATTTGTTCTATCTGCTGCATGAATTGCTGACCTTCTGGAGTGTTCAGAAGGAATTCCGCCGCCATCTGCTGCCCTTCAGGCGACTGAAGCATCTGCTGGAACATTTCCATTTGGACCTGTGGATTGCCCGCCAGGATTTGCTCTGGGGTTTGCCTGTATTCGGGCTTCATTTCGATGCCCAGACGGCTGATGATCTTGATCAGGATGTCGTAGGCGATCAGCGCGAATGCAGGCCCTAAAATTGCGGCTGCATTTTTGTTCATCAAGATCTCCAAGGCTTTCATTAGGTTGTCCATGATGTGAGCCTTGTTATCCATGGCTCGCTTGCCGATGATCTCGATTCTTCGGTCTTTGTCGATGTCGATAGCGTCAAGCTGGACTGTTTTGATTTCGCCGGTCGGTATGCGGGTCACAAACTTGTAGCCGTCTGTGTAGTTTTGGCGTGCGCCGTTGTAAATCGTTTGCGCGGCTGGCTGCAAAATATCCTGGCTGATCTTCTCTACCAGGTACTGATCGCCGACCGTACCATCGACGGCTTCTTGTCTGACTTCTGTCGCTGTGCGCTCTTTCGATCCGCTTCTGTTTTGCGGGCTTCCCTTGACGCCAACAGTAGTGACGCCGGTCTGATCGATGATCTTCTCCCCGAGCGCTCTTTCGTCCTGCATGGAAACCATCAAGCCATTTGGGTTGACCGGATAAGCTCCCATCCAGTTTTGACCAATACCTGGACGGAAGATGACCTGCTGCATTCCGCCGACCAGCATCTTCGGTTGCTTGTCGTCTTTGATCACGCCTTGAAAGAACCACATCGGAGGCAAGACCGACAGACAGCCAGCGATCAAGCCCATGTCTGCCATTACGTTTTTTGCCTTCCATGCGGAGAGCGACTTCTCCACCATGCCGCTTCCCATTGGGATGTTTAGCCATTGATCGCAGGTCGTGAAGTAGAAAGGCTTGTCGCCGTAATCGCTTGGATTGTCTTGAATCCTGATAATTCGATAGCCTCCGTCGCCTCCGTCGCCCTCTGTGACGTAAAAGAACTTATCTACGAACGTAGAGCCGTCTTCGAATTCCCGCTCCAGTTTGTAGAACAAATAGACCGGCACGAACTTTCCGGCTTCTTTGACGCCGGGATCAATGCCCATCAATTTCGAAGCTGCACATGCTTGCGGGAACTTCGCATAGTAGTCTTCGTAAGTCCACTCACGGGCGCCTTCCAGCGCCTTCTGGTCGTAAAGCGGCTTGCCGGTTTTGGTGTCTTTCGCATTCTTCAGATCCGACATTGTTTTGAAAGTGATGTAGACGTAGGGCATGTCTGCGCCTTCTGTCATCTCGACTTTGGGATCGAAGTACAAGCGATAGATGTCGATTGGGTAGGTGATCGGCTGCGCATAATAGTCGCGCCATTGCTTAATTTTTTTAGCGCTTTCTTTTGTTACCGGAACGCCTTCTTCGCCAGTGGCGCCCATCGCGTCGCCAAGCTCCGCGCTGTCCATCGGCTGTCCCTGTGCCTGCATCTCTTCGCCGATCTCGCCGATTGTTTCCGCAAGCAATTTGGGAATCTTCCGCAAAGCGCGACGCTTTTCCCAGCGAACGCCCATCGCTGTGATCCCTCTGACCAAAAGCTGATCAGTGACTATGCTCAGAGTGTTGAATGTTTTCGCTTCGTAGTTCAAGCGAATATTCATCTCCTTGATATTTTCCATCAAGTCTTCGTCGTCTTCTTCTTCATCTTCCAAGGATGAGCACTCAAGCCAGCTTTCGCCAGGCGGGTTGAGCTGACCAACGAGCTGATTTCGCTTTGCCTTAACTGCTGTTCTCAGTGTTGCATCGCCGAGCATTCCATTATCAACTTGCTTGATGGTGGCAATATTGATGTCAGGCTTGATGCACATGAATGCTTTGTCGCATTCAGGAATGATCTGTTCGTCAAGAACTTTGCGCGCCTCTCTGTAATATTCAAAATCGTCGCCCAGCTCTTTCGCCCATTGAAGCGCCTTTTTGCTGGTTAGGCTCTTTGGGATCTCTGATTCTTCAACTTCGTAGTAATCGTTTAGCATCTGTCTCTCCTGCCGCCGTAGTTATCTTCTGGGTTGTCTTCTTCGTCCTCTTCGCTCTTCTTCTTCATCTGGATCTTGATCGACTCAGGGATTCCGAATTCCTCAATAGCCGCATACGCCAGCGAATCGAAGGCGTCACACCAAGGGTGCTTGTCCTCTGGCTTGTCGCTGACCGTCTTGTCTGGATTGAGCTTCATCTTGTAACCGCCGCTCAATGCTTCGTGAAGAATTGGGCAGCGGTCTGTATCGATCCAAAGCGAAGGTCCATCGTTCTCTGGAATGCCGGTGTTTATGTACTTTGTAAGCAGCTTCTCTACTGCGACGTGTTTTGCAGAAGCGCGAAGCTGCGTAGGAATTGACGCGATTATCGAGTATTCAACGTGAATATCGCTCTCTGCCAGCAGTGTGTATTCTGCCGCCATCTGCGCTGTGTTCGTAATGTTTTGACCAGCAGGGTCGCCTTTGTCTGCGGTGTTCAGTGGCGTACCGATCTCGTCTTCCAGTTTTTTGACGATAAGCTGTACTTCGGTCACGAT